>JBHHVI010000018.1:0-32511 GCA_046754225.1 Thermodesulfobacteriota bacterium
TTGGTTTTCCTGGGTGAGAGCTCAGTTGTCGCACCTTTCATATATACGCTCTTTTGACGTCCGCTTCAGGACAAATAGTTTCCATTCTCGAGAATGCAGAAGGAGGATTAATGAAAAAGAAATTTATAGATATATTTGATTGCCCCTATTGTAATAAAGAATCTTTATCTCTGCGTATAATTGCAGAAGATAAGGAACAAATAAAGGAGGGGCTATTTAATTGCCGTTTATGTAATAGAAAATTCCCGATCAAAGATTCAGTCCCAAATTTTTTACCGGACTCTTTTAAAGCAGAGAACAAGGTTGAAACTGGACATTTTTCTTATGATGGAGGTTTTCTTTATAAGCTACTTTCTAAATTTACAACAAATAATGGTATAATTATTAATGGTGAAGGCAGTGATGTCGTTGTTTTAGACATTGGTTGCGGCTTAACCCCTCGCGGTTCTATTAATATGGATGTTTTTTATCCTCCGAAGCTTCCTAATAACTTTATATTAGCATCAGCAGATCTTCTACCATTTAAAGCTAATAGCATCGATATAATAGTTAGTGCTTATGTAATAGAACATTTAATCTCCCCGTCCGATTTCATAAAAAGCGCTGCAAGAATTGCCAGGAAAAAATCAATTATTATTACCGATAATAGTGAATGGATAGGAGATTATTTTTTTAGAATAATCCAAAAAGGCAGACTGTTCCATCATGAACATTGTTATAGGTGGTCGATAGAATATTTAAATAATTTAATTCTAAGATTGGGCTTTGAATGTGAGACAAGACTGGCTGATTTTAGTCCTACTTTTTTTGTGCATGTATTTTCCTGTCTTGGTAAAATTCCATATATTGGAAATTTCTTTTATCGTGATTTAGTTGCCGAAATTTTCAATACAAATTCACTCCATGACAAGCAAGAGCATCTCTGAAGCAACTTCCTACAACTGAAAGTCGAATTGAGTCTTGATATGCGGTATATCATACATAAATGAAGATAATATTTTTAGCCAATCAATTAATCGGGCCGAGAATAGCCACCGGCGGAGATAAGATCTTCGTGGAGATATTGTCGAGGGTGTCAAAAATACAGGGGATTAATGCGGAGATAATGTGTCCTGAGATCGCGAAAGAAGAGCTCCTCGGTTTGATTCCTCCACATAGGATGGTCGTCCTGGCTTCCGGGCTGCTGGATAATTACAGGATATACTCCTGGTTTTTGCCCTATTTCGGGTTTGTTTACATGTTGAGGACTATAAGAGCCGTGTTCAAGCTGATCCTGAGAGATTACAATGTGGTATACGCAACGGGAGATTTCTTCCCTAATATTATTCCCGCGGTTATCTACAGGATTTTACACAAAAGGACTGTCTTCATCAGCAATATATATCATATCAACGAATCTCCCTTAAGACGGAGAGGTAACTCCTTTATCCTGAGTTTGGGGTCTTACCTGCTACAGAGGCTGAGTTTCATGCTTATTAGACAATTTGCGGACAGGGTCTTTTTATTAAATAACATTGTGAGGGATGCATTAATAAAAGATGGTTTCAAGCAGGAGAGGTTGTGTGTCGTAGGGGCGGGTCTGAACGTCTCCGAGATAAAAAGTATGCCCATAGGCAAAGACAGATATGAGGCCTGTTTTCTGGGACGTTTGTGTCCGACAAAGGGGATCTTCGACATCCCCGACATCTGGGAAAGGGTTGTCAGGAAGCATAAGAAGTCCAGATTGATTCTAATCGGGACTGGTTCGGGGCCATGGGTGGAGCAATTGAAAGCCAGCATAAAAAGTAAGGGTCTGGAATCAAATATTATCATGGCGGGCTTTTTGAAACAGGAGGAAGTCTATAAAGTCATGAAGGGTAGCAAGATGTTCATCTTTCCCAGTTATGAAGAAGGATGGGGTATCTCCATTTGTGAGGCGATGGCATGCAAACTTCCCGTTGTGGCCTATGACCTGCCTGTCTTTGAAGAGATATTTGATGGAGGGATTATCAAGGTCCCGAAGGGCGAAATCGGGAAATTCGCAGAGGCGGTGTTGGGTCTGCTTGAAGACAATACACAACGCCGGAGGATTGGGGACGAAGCGTTTTCACAGGTTGCTGGATATGATTGGGATGTTATTACTGAGAAAGAATTGGAGATTATCAGGAGCCTCTTCGGCGGTTTCTCCGAGCCAATGGGTCAGGCTTTTTCGGGTTGAATGCAGGCGCCCAATTAAGGGAGGGCGCCATGGCGGGGTGGCAGAGGGGGCAGGGGGCTGACTGTGCGGCAGGGGGTTGACTGTAATGAAATAGGGCGTCGTCTTCGGATAGATGTAGATGAAGCGGGAGAGCCGGTCAAAGACCGGCGAAACTGATAAAAGGTAATCAATGAGCAATTCAAAAAAAAACGTCTGCGTTGCCGTCTTTTATCTCTCCATATCACTATTTTTCTTCCGCGGCATCCTTGCCCGGCCGGGATTAATCATAGGCGGCGACTGGGGTCTGCCCAATACGTCCAGTCAAATGCACAATGTCATGTCCAGTGCCCTGTATATCTGGCGTTTTACGGAGTCCCTCTTCGGCTCTCAAGCCGCTCACCTGAATGATTATCTTTTTCGCCTCATCATCGGACTGCTCTCCGGTATGGGGGTAAGCGGCGAGGTCTTTAATAAGTTTCTTTTGATATTCTTATTCACACTGTCAGGCTTTTCAATTTATTTTTTCTGCCGCTTCCAAAAACTCAAGACGGCGCCTTCAATCTTAGGCGGTTTCTTCTTTATTACCACCCCTCTATTTTTTGACTACGCGATAATGGGGTGGCAGTTTGTGCTCCTTTCCATCGCTTTGCTCCCCTTTGCTCTTATAACGTTTATGAAGTCAGTCTTGGAGCGGAAAAACAATTATGCCATCTTAACCGGGTTTCTGTTCCTAATCGCCTTCTGGCAGTCTCAATCGCTCGTCTGGTATCCCCTGGCTTTTATTCTGCTCTCTCTCTTCATTGTCCGTACGCGGGGAGACCTCTTGTCCGCAGTGAGAACCTTAGCCATTGTTTTTGCCATATTGTTCCTGATGAACCTGCACTGGTTACTCCCGTCGCTTTTACATACGAGCAAGGTTGTGAGTCAGCCAGTCTCCCAAAATGATATTTCCCGCTTCGCGATAAGAGTGAACAGCGTCAACCTCCTGAGGTTGTGGGGAAGCCTCTACAATTATCAGTACGAGTACTCTTTCCCGTCCTCACTGATATTCATAACATTTATCCCGTCCCTCTTTGCTTATGCCGCGTTTATATTAAAAAGGGATAGAGTGGTTTTATGCTTAACACTGTTTTCCCTGTTGCCGTTAATTTTTTTCACCGGACGGGAGCTGCTCCAGTATATTCCTTTTACGAATGTCATCAGAGATTCCAGCCGGTTTATAACCCTTTCGACCTTTGCCTACTCGGTGCTCATCGCGGCGACACTGGATTCATTGCCAGGTGCAATAGAAAAACTTTCACTTAACTGGCACATATTTCCTGATTACAGGAATGCCGGGGTCCTCGCCGGCCTTATCTTTGTGGCCTTAATCGCGCTGAATTCCTATCCATTCTGGACAGGAGAACTGTATGGAAGGTCCGAGTATGCTCAGGATATAAAGCTGAGAACTCTTGAGTTCCCTGATGAATATAATCGTGTGGAAAAGATGCTGGCAAAAAAGGGAAGTGCATTTAAGGCGCTGTACCTGCCGACGGGTGGTGGTTTGTCCTTGATGTACGACGAGAGGTTTCATGGGGCATATCGTGAAGTTTCCGATATCTACGGTAATTTTTCTCCTCTCCCCGGCCTGATTATCAGCTCGGAAAAGGGGATTGGGAGTGTGGCGCAGGACTTTGTCAGGATCCTCCATTCAAAGATTAATTCAAAGGAAAGCGCCAACCTGGTGGAGCTGCTAAGCCTTGCAAATATCAGATATGTCATTATCCGTCTGAACACTTTTTTCGGCCCGTCAGGGCAGCCTTCGATGGAAGAAATTGTGCGCACTCTTGATAAGACTGATGGATTTCAGAGATATTTTGAGGGTGATTCCATTGTAATCTTTGAAAACACGGGGGTCTTACCACATGTTTATTCCGCACCAGACATCACCTTTGTTTATTCAGGTGTTGAGTCGCTCATTCCCCTGATGAACGCACCTCGTAACGACGCCACGCCGGTCTTTGCTTTTACCGATCAGCAAGACAACAGGAGTTTGATGTTTTTAGCTGGTAAGAGGAGTGTGGCGGAGGGGCCGGGGGAGGCCATGGTCGAGCGGAGGCCGTTAATCGGACGGAGGATTACCTTTGCTAATAGCGGCTTTAACGGCCTTGTTATGGATTTGCTCAGGGCAGAGGCTGTGGGTGGGGGTAGATGAGGTTTATCAGGTGAAAAGACTATATGCCCATGTTTTTCTCGATGCGCTTGAATCGAGAAGGTTTGTGGAAAGGTCACGAGGCGTTACATGAGGGTATTTGTAAAGCTCTGCGTTATCTCCATGATTGTTTTAATTGTTGGCTTGTATCTTATTCTGGGTATTCAACGGGATGGGGCAACATTTGAGATGCCGCCAGTTGGAGGGGCAAATACGTTACGCGACGATAAAGGTCTGGAGCCATGGCGAGGTGGTCTCAAGCCGATTGTAGTCAAAATAGATAGTGACGGAGATGGGTTTTTTGATGTTTCCCGGAAGGGGGTCTATGAGATATGGATGAAGGGCGGCGTCGGAGCCCTGTTGGATATCGAGGCTGTGAATATCGATGATGAGAGTTATCCTGTTATAGGAGACGACAACGAGGGAGGGTGGGTAAAGATTGGGAGTAAAAGTATCAAACCGGTATGGGGAAACCATAAGATAAGGGTTATATCAAGGGGTAGAAAAATCCTGGCACTTAATGACCTTGAAATTTTTTTTCTCTCGGAAGCAAAGAGAAAGGGGTATGAGGACTTATTAAAATCAAAAGATATAAGCTATTTCTTTTATGAAGGGAAGACTGATATATCGGATCAAAGGCCTTCAATCCCAATCGGGAGGAGGGAGTTCTATATACCAAAGGGTGGTGATTTCGAGTTAAAGGCCGTTGTAAGACCGAAGAAGGAGAAGGTACGGGCTTATGCGGTAACCGAGAGCTATGTGGATGGGGTGTCCCGTAAGTGGAACTTCAGGGTATCTAAAGGCCATCGGCCGGTTGTTGCAAATAGACGCGGCGAAGGGTTTAAGGGCGGCAGGCGGGGAGGTAGAGGATATGGTGATCTGTTGCCTGTATTTGTGTTCGGAGAGCACTTCTATCCCCCGCAATCACTTTCCTATCCCCTTAATGAGGGTATGTGGCGCTGGATGTCCAACGACGGTAAGGTTGTTTTATTCAATCCCCTGAAAGAGCCAATGGCCGTAGACATCTCCTTTTCGGCCGCCTCATTTAAAAAGACGAGAAATATCCGTGTGGTCCTGAACGGGGAACTGCTGAAGAACGTTGTCTTGTCCGGGCCTGAAAGAGAGGTTGACCCACGGCTTCTTAGCGAGGTTTCCGACCTCGATGGGCTTGCAAGGATAAGTGGAAAAGTGGAACCTGTCGAGATCAAAGGCGCTATTCTAAGACCGGGCGTCAATAGACTTATTTTCAGGTCCATCCCATCAGCCACACTCGCTGGCAGGGGGGGGCGGTTCAATGTAAGTATTGTTATGAGGGATGATTTTGTGGTGAAGCCGTCGCCGGCGGGGATTAAAGGGGCAGCCGCTCGATGGGAGAATAAGGCGGTATTTAAGGCAGGAGCCGAGGAAGACACCCTTCTCCTGAAGGATAGTTATAGAGGCATGGAAGGGGATATGTCCTGGGTTACAAGATGGTTCGATGATATAGACCTGTTGACGTATCCACTCTTTATATTGAAGTATTCATGGGGCGATACGGATGCGCAGAGAATGGATGTGGGGTTCAGGATAGACAGGGACGGCGACGGTGTAGAGGACCTTTATTTTGAGAGAGCCGTCTCAAACAACCTTTCTCCCGGCGTTAACAGGTTCGAGATAGACATCCTTAATGAGGTCTATAGGGTATTCCCCGGCATAAATATCGACAGGTTGTTCCTTGTCGGCGTGGACCTCTTCCCCCACCGGGAGTGGGGGTTTGACCTCTCAAAGACGATTAAGGAAGGCGTGTATACGTACATAATAAAGGGCATACAGGTGGCGTCAAAGGAGGCGTCCGTAGTAGTAGTCGGGGCGGAGAGGTTTAAAAAGTTCGGCGGGTCAGAAAGGGCCAGATATGCGGTGGGCAGGAATGGAATGTCTCTTGACGTATCCTTTGTCCTTGGCGGGAGGAAGGGGGATTATACCACCACGGAGTTCACTATGCCATTGAGACACAGGCTCCTGAAAAAAAGCCCTCTTCTGATATTGCCTTTTAAGTTAATGGACAAGGATGTTCAGGCGGCCAGTCTGTGGTTGGGTTATGATACATCAGGGGACGCAAAGGCCGACAGGTTCGCTCCTGTAGGGGTCAGGGTGCCGCTTTCCGCTTTCAGGCTTATCACAAAGGATATGAAGGAGCCGATGCTGCTCTACGAGGTGAGGCTGCCAGATGATTTTCCACATGAGTATACCACGTCGCGCAGGCTCTTTAAACACTTTATCGTTCTAAAGAATGGAACCCCCCTTTCACCCGTATGGGACAATGACTTCAGGATTACGAAAGAACAGGCCCAGGTGAACGGCAAGACCATGGTTATCAACCTTCCAAGGGACAAGGACCCGGACGGTTACAATTATGAGCTCTACTATATCCCCGATAGATGGATCGTAGAAAGTCCCCGGTTTCATGGTTTTGAGGAATACGCTTTTGATGTGAATGAGGTCAGAGAGTACCTGCCAGAGAGGAACGCTACTCCTGTGGCTATAAAAGTTGTCCTCGAAGGGCTGCTACCCACACCTCTTTACAAGGAAAAGGAGTATAGATTCCACCTCAGGGCCCCCATGTATACATACGCGGTCCTGCCCCGTCTGAAAGGCATAGAGCAGGGTAAGAACATGCCTCTCTTCAGTATTGATAACAAGCCGGTTAATTTTATTTATAAGGAAACAATGAGAGAGAAAGATGAGATATGGCTGAAGAAGAGGATGGGTTTCAAAGAGGGCGCCCATTCGCTTCATGTAAGGGAACAGGGGGCACTTGAGGCCAGTATTGTTGAAATCAAGCCCGTCTCATCCCCCCCGTTGACGGTTACCGGACAGGACGCACCTAAGATAAAATCTACCAGGATAAACCCGACGAAATATATTGTCGATGTAGGGGGCGCGAAGGGACCTTTTACACTAATATTCAGCGAGAGCTATCATGAGGGATGGAAGGCGTACGTGAGGCTGAGGGGCAGGGGTGAGGTAGGGGGAGCTGGGGGCCTGGAAGGCGGCGCAAAGGGCGGAGGGTTAAAGGGGGTGGGGTGGGAGGAGAAGGCCGAACACTGGTCGGCATTGTGGAGCGCGTGGGGTGACAGGGGGAATAGGAGGGAGATTGAAGACCATTTCGCTGTGAATGGTTTTGCAAACGGGTGGATTGTCCCCGTGGGAGTGTCCAGGGTTGAAGGCAGGGAAAAGGGGCCGGATGACTTCCAGATCGTGCTGGAGTTTAAACCGCAGAGGTTATTTGAGGCGGGGATGATTATATCCATGGCAACCCTGATCGTATGTATGGGATATCTTGTCTATGACCGGAGAGGGAAGAGATGAAATGGGGCAGTTGTTTTGTGCCGGTTAAGTGCGTGAGAGAAGGCCGCGTTAAAGATGTACTAAAAAGCCTGCTGAAAAGCCTATTGACGCCGGGTGAAAGTTAACCCCCTTCAGTTAAACCACAACCTATGAAAGCGATGAAACTAAAGAAAGCAATGAAACTAAAGAAATCAACGATACGAATTAAAGAGGCCTTTGCTAGTAACAAAAGTTTGATCCTTAATACCATTATCCATGCAATGCTCGCCTGGGGCGCCCTTGCCTTTTCCTATAATACATATAAGGAAATAGTCAGAAGGACCACGCCGGCATTCCCCCATGAGTTAAAGGCCGCTATCAAGTCAACCTTTCCATGGGGGGTAATGGTATTTGCGGCGCTCTACCTTCTCTACACCTTCGGGCGCCATAGGGAAGAGCGCCGCCCCGGCGTTAAACAGTATGCCGTGATTCTCCTTTTGTACGCCCTTATACTCAGTATCGTGTCTGTACAGAAGGGAGGCGGCGTTTTAATCGTGGCCAACGTTTCAGTCCCCTATCTCATTATGCTCTTGTTTGCGTGGGGCTGGTTAAGAAGGTTGATTGTCATAGACATGGACAAGGCGAGATGGCTGGAAGAGATACTCCCTCCGGTTATTTATAAGGCCCTGCAGGGGAAGACGCCGGAGTTGGGAGGGTATTTCAGGAAAAGGCCTTCAGTAGCTTTTGTTGGCGGTTTTACGGTCTTCCTTGTACTATGCGCCGTTCTTGTGAGTCTTAATCAGGCCAAGGCCGCTGAGAAACTTGCGGGTATAGTATATCTTTTATTGATGATAGGCGTCGGGATCGAGGTGTATCAGTTTATAAGGGGTGGTGAGGACTATGGGAAAAAATAAAGCGAACTATCCGACTTGAGAAGATGGAATATATATCCATAGGTAAAGACCCCATAAGCATCTCCAGGGTGGGCTTCGGGACCGGGTCGTCAGGCTACTCCGGTGAGATACGCCAGGCAGGGTTAGCGCCCGGGGAGCTCTCCGGGCTCCTGGTTTATTCCTATGACAGGGGGATAAACTTCTGGGACACCGCCGCTTCATATGGGACATACCCACACATACGCGAGGCGCTCAAGGTGGTTCCACGCCGGAAAGTGGTCATCTCGTCCAAGTTCTCCGATTCATTGGAGAAGACCACGGCACGGAGGATTTATGAAACCTTAAAGTCGCTCCAGACCGATTACCTTGATATCTGCCTGCTGCACGGGCCCCGCAACGCCTTTGAGATTATGATGCGTTCAGGCGCCCTGGAGGCGCTGTTAAAAGCAAAGGAGAAGGGGTACATCAGAATGGTGGGTTTATCCGCCCACGGCATAGGAGCGATTGAAAGGGCAATGGTTATGGAAGAGATAGACCTCCTCTTTGTCAGGCTCAACTGGACAGGCGCGTCAATGGACGCCTACCAGGAGGGGCCTCTGTCAAAACTCATTGCCGTCCCATATGTAAAGGAGATTGCGAGAAGCGTTGTCCCGCGCCGGCTGGTCCCGTCCTTTAGCGGCCGCGTTGAATCCCTCAAGAGTAATGCCGATGAACGGGAGGTTGTAAAAGACAGGTTGTCGGGATGTCCCGGCCGCAACAAAGCAGTCGTCGCCATGAAGGTCTTCGGCGCCGGTTCGTTGACTGACAGGATTGAGAGGTCGTTACAATATATAATGTCCTTAAGGTATGTAGACGCCTTCTTGTTGGGTATGACGTCAAGGGCGGAGATTGATGAGAACCTTGAAATATACGATAAAATTATTGGAAAAAAACATGCCCTCTCTCAAATGTCAATGTGAAGTCCAGCCCCGCCAAGCCCCACTGGCGCGAGGGGCCGGATCTGTAGGATATATCCAGGACGTGACGGCCCGGTTCAGGAAGTCATCCATCCACATCCCAACCCCGCGTTCAGCAAAGGGGCTAAGAGACCTGCCGACTGTATAATTGTGAGGTATTATTCCGTGAGTCAGATGATATGTATGCCATAGACAGCATCTACGTCATACGCTATCTCCTCCTCCCCTTTTTAGGACTTCTCGCGAGCGGGGCCGTTTTTTTTCTTGTCCATAAAAACCTTCCGGCGGATTATCCCGGCAGACCCGCCGCCGGCCTTGAGGGGAGGCTCAGGCTGGTCTTCGTCTCCTTCCTTGTAATATATGCCCTGTATTTTTTTTCAACCATTATTCTAAGGTACTACACCCATCACCTCGCCTTCTTTGACTTCGGGGTTTACGACTGGAGGATATGGCGGATACACGCCGTCCCATGGGCACGGTGGCCGGAAAAGATAGCCTCTTCGCTTGAAGGACACTTTCAGCCGGTACTCGTGCTATATTCCTTCCTCTATGACCTAGGCGCCGGGCCTGTCGTCTTGAACATACTTCAGGGGCTGGCCGTGTTCTCCGGCGTTTTTCCTCTCTATCTTATAGCGCGGAAAAGACTGGAGGGCCGCGGGCTAGTCTACGCCGTAACAGCGCTTTATCTCCTCTATCCCGCGACACAGTTCAACATGGCCATTGACTTCCACCCTGACCACCTTGTGATACCTCTTTTTTTCTGGTCTTACTATCTTGTCGAGAGGGGCTGCATTCGGCTGGTTTTCCTGCCTGCCATTGCGGCTTACGCCATAAAGGAGCCCTATATTCTCGCCTTCGCCTTTTTCGGCATTTACATGGCGTGGGACAAGAAGCGGGTGGCGGCGGGAGCCGTCCTTTTTACGCTTTCCATGACGGTCTTTTTCATCACGACATTTTTTATTTCCTCCTCGTTGGCGGACTATCAGCACATCGAGACTATAACAGGGAAGGTCGCCTACGGTTATCTTTTTGAGCACGGCAGACTCAGCCTTATAATGAGAGAGGTCCTTGACTTCAGGAAGTGGAGATTCCCTTTCTTCATCCTTTCGCCTCTTCTTTTTATTCCCCTGGCCGGTTTCAGGGCCCTTGTGCCGGCCCTGCCCCTTCTGGCCGTGCAGATGCTCTCAACCGTCGCCCACCACCAGAGCGTGGGAAGCCAGTACACGGCGGGCTTCATAGCGCCTGTATTCGTATCTTTTGTAGCAGTTGCCGGGTGCATCGGTGAACGTTTCGGCAGGAGGGCGCTCATAAGCATCTTAGCGGCTGTATTTGTCATAACGGCCTTCCTTAACGTCGCCCACAGTCCATCTCCCCTCGCCGTGGCGTTCTGGAAAGGGGGTTGGTCTCACGGCAGGTGGCATTACACGAATTATCTGCCCGGCAAAAATTTTGATAATATCAATTCCGCCATAGACCTGGTTCCAGAAGCCCCTGATTTCAGAGTCGTTACCCATAGTCTTATTTACAATAAGCGCCTCGCTCACAGGTATTCATATTCTCCCTTCCCAGAGAGGTGGCGTAAGGCGGACTTTATAATCCTTGACAACAGCCTCGAGCCCTATGTATCTGACAGCATTGATGAGGGTCGCTACAGGAAAAACCTCGCAGACCTCTCCGGAAATAGAGAATTCAGTCTTATATACAAAAAGGGCTCTGTGATCCTCTATAGAAGAAGGTCGTACGAGGCGCGAGACCGCGACGGAGCGCACTGAGCCCCTTGACTGTTGACTGCCGCAAAAAAATTGACTATCATCATAACTCTCCTGAAAATAGTGCTATAATAAATTTGCCGAAAGATTCGGCGTATTTTTATTCTCAACTTCAAGGAGGTTAAAAATGGCTCAAAAAATCGACCCCATTGCTGAATTCAGGGAAGACCACAGGAAGGTGCGCGACGGGATTTTGGAGATTACCCAGGCGCTTAAGGAAAAGGATCTGGCCAGGGCGAGAGAGGTCCTCGGGCGTCTTGACGCCCTGACGGGCCCGCACTTCAGGTACGAGGAAGAGTACCTCTATCCGGCCCTGAGAGAGTTCCTCGGAGAATACGTGGACCAGCTTATAAGCGAGCATGACAAGATCGTAGAGACGGCGAAGGTCTGCGCAGGTCTCCTTGCCAAGGATACCCTTACAGACCAGGAGTCTGAAGACGCGCAGAAGGCGGCTATGGCCCTCCTTATCCACGTCAGCAACTGCGACGGCCTGGCCATACTCTCTGAGAGATTCACCGGAGAGGACCTTGACAAACTTGCGGATAGGTTCATGGACGCCCGCAAGGCCAACGTGCCGCTCCTTGAATGGGCGGACACCATAAGGAAACATTAATCATGGCGGGAGTTGGAAAGGAAAAGCACAGGCTCTGCATCTTTCTGCATTCCGGCTCCTATGACAGGGTTTACCAGGCTATATCCATAAGCAATGTTGCCCTTGCCATGGGAGGAGAGGTCCATATCTTCTTCAGTTACGGTGCGCTAAAAAGGCTTGTCAAGGGCCAGACCGACAACGTCAGTATCGAGGGCGAACCGGCGCCCTTTACCGTGGAGATTGAGAAGAACCTGAAGCGCGGGACCCTTGACAGGATAAGCGAGATGCTCGATACCGCGAAGAGGTTCGGAGATATAAAGCTGTATGCCTGTACCGCTTCAATGGCGATCCTGAACATTTCAAGGGACGAACTCATCGACATCGTTGACTCGTCCATGGGCCTTGTTTCTTTTTTGGAACTGGTAAAGGGAGCCGACAACACCCTTTATATATAAACCATTTGGCCGGGGTCCAATCCTACAGATGGGGCCTGCGGCCTTTTTTAATCCTGTCGGACTTGAGTTGATTAAAACAAAGTGCATATACGACCCGGCTTCAGTTGGCGATGGCCTCAGGGTGCTTGTGACGAGGTACTGGCCGAGGGGGATTAAGAAAGAGAAGTGTGATCGCTGGCTGAAGGAGCTCGCACCGGCGCCTTCTCTCATAAAACTCTGGAAGTCGGGCGCCATCTCCTGGGATGAGTTTAAAAAAAAGTATCTTGACGAGTACGCCTCTCAGGCGAAGTTGGCTTTGCTTAAGGAGCTTGAGACCCTTAACAAGGCAGCAAAAGGTGTGGACTTAACGCTACTGTGTATGTGCAGGGACGAGGTGCGCTGCCACAGAGCGGTCCTGAAAGACCTACTGGAAAAAAAGATTTCTATATGACCATATAAAAAAGGCCCGTCAGGAGATTAAATCCCTGCGGGTCTTTAAGATGGGATGGATTTTTAAGTCTCATTCCCACCCGGCTCCTTTATTGAAGCCTTTAAATTTTTGTAAAAGGCCTCAACCTGGCGCCGGGGGGCATTTCATTATGCCGCTTTCGTACCTTCTTTGCCCTCAGTCAACTCGACCTTTATCTTCCTGGGAAGGGCCACGCTCTTTAGAGGCATCGTGAGCTCAAGAACCCCGTTCTTGAATGAAGCATGGACCTTCTTTAAATCAGCCCCGGCGGGAAGCGTCATGGACCTCTCAAAGGACCCGTAAGAGCTCTCGTGGAAGATGTACTCGCCTTTCTGTGCCTTCTCCTCCGATTTTCTCTCACCCTTGATGGTCAGTATGTTGCCGGTAATGCTCACATCCACGTCTTTGGCGTCAACTCCGGGGAGATCGGCATGGACCACGAACTTATTGTCCTTTGTGTAGCAGTCCACATCAGGGCACCACTCACCCTTAAAACCACTTCTTACGAGGCCGGCAGTCAAGCTTCCAAAGGCCTTTTTGAAGACTTCATCCATTTCCTTCTGCATCGCTGAAAGTTCCCTTAAAGGCTCCCACTTTTTCAGCTCAAACATACGTCCTCACCTCCTTATAATTACGTACTCATCCCATCTTTCTATATATATTATAGTCCTCAATGGGTTTCGTGTCAAGCCTGTTCGTTGGGATAATACCTTTAAAAACAACTGGTTAGGGGTTTTCCCGTTCCCCGGGGGTTGTTTTTTTTATTATTTTTTCGAGAGTTCTACCGCCGCTCATCCGGTGGCCCTGCAGTCTCGCCGCGTGGTGATTTTATGGATATTACTCTGGACAAAAAAAAGATTACACGATATTTTTATTATATAAAGAGCCTCAAGACCGGACGGATTCGGCCGTCACGATTCTTTCATGAAGTTTTCTTCTGCAGAACTACCCCGGCGTAAAAAATATGAATTCACCAATCACTCTCTCCCGTATCATAGGCACAGCCGGCCATATTGACCACGGCAAGACCTCTCTCATAAAGGCGCTAACCGGCATGGATACCGACAGGCTCAAGGAAGAAAAGAAGCGCGGTCTGTCCATTGACCTCGGTTTCGCCTCTATAGAGCTTGAAGGCGAGGGGTCCGAGTCGATGAGGGCGGCTATTGTCGATGTGCCGGGGCACGAAAGGTTTATAAAGAATATGCTCGCCGGGGCCACCGGTATGGATTTGGTGCTCTTTACCGTGGCGGCCGATGACGGTGTCATGCCGCAGACCGTCGAGCACCTTGACATAATAAGGCTGCTTGCCGTAAAGAGGGTTATTTTTGCCGTTACAAAGTGCGATCTCGCTTCTGAGGAGAAGATCCTTGCAGTCGAAGGTGAGGTCAGGGGTCTTTTAAAGGGCACGCGCCTTGAGGGGGCCCCTATGATAAGGGTGTCGAGCCTCACGGGAATTGGGGTTGATGAACTAAAAAAAGTTTTATTCTCTGAGTTGAAGGCCCTCGGTCCGAGAAGCGAAGTGGACGGTCTTTTCAGGCTTCCCGTTGACAGGTCCTTTGCCGTCAGGGGGTTTGGTACCGTGGTAACGGGGACAGTCGCCTCGGGCACGGTAAAAAAGGGAGACGGCCTCTTTTGTTTTCCCTCGGCCACGTCCGTAAAGGTGAGGGGGCTGGAGAGCATGCACGAGGCGGTGGACTCGGTATCCGCCGGCGAGCGCGTCGCCCTGAACCTTGCGGGGATGGGTTATAAGGATATAAAAAGGGGTTTTGTTCTCACCAGCCCGGAGTTTAAGGCATTTTGCGGCGCTCCGCCTGTCGTGGATTGTTTTTTTGAATTCCTCGGTGATGAAAAATCTCAAAGAAAGAAGTTAGGCAGGGTAAGGGACAGGGGTCTTATAATGGTGCACCATCAGACACGTGATACACTGGCGAGGATAAGGCTTTCAGGGATTAAATCAGCGGAGCGGGGCGCGGGGGCCTTCGGACGCCTGGTATTAAAAAGGCCGCTCCTTATGCTGAGAGGTGACCCCTTTATCCTGAGAGACCCGTCGGTCAACACAACCGTCGGCGGAGGAAGGGTTTTCGCCGCCTATCCAGAGAAAGGGCTTATTGTGCCCTTTAAAAAGATAAGGCCTCCTCTTTCGGGCGGTCAGGATATATCAGAGGTTTTGAGGCTCCTCATCCCCGCCGACACCCCCGGCCTTGATATTGATACCCTTGCCCCGGCCCTTAACATTAAGAGAGACGCCCTAAGCGCCCTTCTGAATAAAAGTGGATTTTCAGAGGACGGCCTCGCCGTCATGGACGGGTTTGTCGTTGATAATAAAAAGGTTTTAAATATAAGAGCAAGGGCGGTAAAAATCCTTGCTGAATTCCACGAAGCCGAGCCCCAGAAGGCAGGAATGAATGAGGAGGATATGATAAGACGCCTTGTGCCCTGCAAGCCGGGCGGGGAACCCGTAAAAAACACATTGCCTTTGTACAAGAAAATCCTCGATGAGATGGTTATAAAGGGTGAGGTCGCGAGACATGAGTCCCTTTTAAGGCTGCCGGCTCACAGGGCCGCACTTACCGGGGCCGGCGCCGAGATAGAGCGCGGAATTAAAGGACTCTTTTCCTCAGGCGGGCAGGCCGTATGCAGGATGGAGGAAATTAAAAAACTTCCATTTAAGGAAGATGAGGTCATGAGAGTCGTTGACTACCTCCAGAAAGAGGGTGCCCTCGTAAGGATTAAGACCGGCACCTTTATATCAGGCGAGGGGGTCCAAAAGGCAAGGATAAAGCTTGAGGGCCATATCAGGGCAAAGGGGAGCATCAGGGCGGCGGAGTTCAGGGACATCCTCGGGTGCGGCAGAAAATTGGCGATAGAACTCCTTGAGTATTTTGACAGAGTGCGTGTTACATTAAGAAAAGGAGACTTGAGGACGCTCAGATAGTCTTTTTATGAGCAGACCTTTTTTATGGCAGGCCAGGGGGGAAGATGTTTAAGAGCGGAAGAGAGATAAAACTTACGGACTGGGCAAGCTGCGCCGGGTGAGCGGCCAAAATAGGCCAGAAAGCCCTGACGCAGGTCCTGCGTCAGCTTCCCGTTGTAAAGGATAAAGACCTCCTTGTAGGCATTGAGACCGCCGACGACGCAGGGGTCTATAAAATTTCAGAGGATACGGCCCTTATCACCACCCTGGATTTCTTCCCTCCCATTGTTGACGACCCCTTCACCTTCGGGGCCGTGGCGGTTGCCAACTCCCTGAGCGACGTCTACGCCATGGGCGGGGTGCCGAGGCTTGCCACCAATATAGTCTGCTTTCCGAAGAAATTGGGGCTCGACGTGCTTGACACAATACTGAGGGGCGGTATGGATAAGCTGAAGGAGGCCGGGGTGCTGCTGGCCGGCGGCCATTCCGTTGAGGACAGCGAGGTGAAGTACGGAATTTCAGTTTCGGGTTTTGTCCATCCCGAACGGATTGTGATGAACAGCGGCGCGAGGCCGGGAGATCACCTCGTCCTCACGAAACCCATAGGCGTCGGCGTAATAACGAGCGCGATAAAGGCCGGAAAAATGAGCCTTGATGATGCCAGGGACGTCTTTACTTCCATGACCTCTCTCAACAAGACCGCCTCCGAGGTGATGGTCGAGGTCGGGGTCAACGCCTGCACCGACATCACCGGTTACGGTCTTATGGGGCACGCCATGGAAATGGCCGTGGCGTCGGGCGTCAACCTTGAGATTGACTCAAGGGAGGTGAGGCTCTTTAACCGCGCCGCGGAGTTCGCAGGGAGGAAAAAGCTCAGGCCGAGGACCCTCACTGAAAACAGGGATTTTTTATTGAAGGATATACGTTTTTCTCCCTCTGTCGATGAGGTTACGGGGCTACTCTTCTTTGACCCCCAGACTTCTGGCGGGCTCCTTATATCGGTTCCTGATGAGAAGCGTGCCTTGCTTCTCGAAAAGTTGAGAGAAAGGGGGGTGGAGCCTTTCGTCGCCGGTAATGTTGTTGAAAGGAGTGACGGCTGGATTATAGGCGTTCAATAATCTTCACGACGAATTTTTAACACACAAACTTTAACTGACGGAGGGGTATATGAAGGTTAATAACGTGGATGTGGACAGGATTAACGCAACCGCCGCGGCGATTGAAGCGGATATGACGAAGGCGAAGAAGGTGAACAGGATAGAGGGGCAGTGGAATACTGGGGAGGGGAGCCAGTTCAGGGCCACCGTGAGTTTCGAGGGCGGTGAAATGACGCTCGAGGCCGACCAGCCCACGGGTCTCGGCGGCGGCGGCTTGAGGCCCGGCCCGATGATATACTGCCTTTACGGCTCGGCCTCGTGCTACGCCGCGACCTTCGCGACGGTGGCGGCCGCCGAAGGCGTTACGCTCAAGAGGCTTAAGATAATCGCCGAGAGTTCCATCGACATCTCAAAGACCTTCGGACTCTCGGAAAACCCCATAGCGGAAAAGGTAAAGTTCTCCATCGATGTGGAGAGCGACGCCCCGCCCGAAAAGATACGTGAGATTGAGAAACTTTCAAAGCAGAGGTGCCCCGCTGTTTATTGTCTTACAAACCCCGTACCTCTTGAGACTGAGATTGTCTCTTGAACCTGTCCGGAGGAATTTATCCCTTTTGAGCAAAAGGCCCTTGAAGAAAGAGGGCCTTTTTTATGCATGAGTGGGTTAAAGGAAATTTTCAAGTCAATCGGCGGGAGCGTATAAGGGCGGACTATCTTCCCACCACCACAACTATATCGTCGGAGTCGTAGAGGTTCAGCCCCTGCTTGTTGGGGCCGTATGAACCCACCACGGCGAACCATTCGCCGTTAATCTGGTAGTCGTAGTCCATGAAATAGGGAGTGCCCCATGGGTCTACAAATTTCCCCGAGGAGTCAAGGTAATAGGCCGGCAGGTAGGGCCCCTGCCAATCGGGCCCGGTAAAGACGGAGCCGTTATTGTTGAAGATGCCTATATCGTCGGCGGTGAGGTCGGCGTATTCTCCGCCGTTCTGGGAGGGGACAAGGTTCTTGGGGCAGACGTAGGGCTCCTTTCCGGCGGGCCATTTGTTGGTGTCCATGGCCAGAGCCTTAAGGGCGTCCTTTAAGGACGAGACCTGCGCAATTGCTTTTGATCTTTTAATGTATTTGCCATAGGTGGGTATCGCCACTCCGGCGAGAACCGACACAATTACAATAACGATAAGGAGCTCTACAAGAGTAAAGCCCCCGTTACCGTTAAAGCGTTTCTTTTCCTTTATCATTGCTGGTGAAGATGTCCGACTACATATTAGTATACTATGCTATAGCAAGTATGTGACTTTAGTCGCATGCTTTGAAGTAATGTGATTTTATTACATGATTTTTTGTCACATAATCCATATAAGTACAACGGGGACGGTAATGACGCTGATTATGGTGCTCATGGCTACCGTTGAGGCGACGAGGTCGCCGTCCAGTTTGTACTTGTGGCTTACTATGAAGTTTATTACCGCCGACGGCATTGAGGAGGAGAGGATTATAATCTTTCCCGTAAGCCCTCCTATGCCGAAGAGCCATGTTATGAAGTAAGCGATAATAAAACCGCCGCCTATCCTTATTACAGAGCCCGCCAGGCTCATGGCCGGAAGCGAGAGTTTCGTCGAATAGAGTTTGTAGCCGAGGCTCAGCTGCATTAACGGGATTGTCGCCGCCCCGAGCATCTCGAAGGTGTTGGAAAGCGGGGTGGGCATAGTGACGTTGGAAAGATTCAGCGCTATTCCGAGTGCCGCGGCGTATATGAGGGGGAGTTTGAAGATTTCTTTGAAACCGCCGCCGCCCTTGGCTATATATATGCCTATGCTGTAGACCATCAGGCTTATCGCTATGTAATAAAGTACCGCAACGGTGAGCCCGTCGGGGCCGAAGGCGAGGAGCGCAAGGGGAAAACCCATGTTCCCCGTGTTCATGAACATGGTGGGGAGATAAAAACCCCTTAGGTGTCTCTTGCCCGTTACGCGGAGATAAATATGGGCCAGGAGCCCGGTGCCCGCCACCACCACAAATGCCGCGAAGGCCACAGTCAGGAGCATATCGGTGTTAAGTGCTCTTCTCGAAAGGGAGGAGATTACAAGGGCGGGTATGGTAAGGTAGAGTAGAATATCCACAACAGGGGCGAGATTTATCTTCTTAAAACCCGCGAAGACGTAGCCGCAGCCTATGATGGCGAAGACCGGGGTGACGATGGAGAGCGTTTTTATAAGAACTGGCATAGGGACATAAGGGCCGGCAACGGACAATATTCAGCGGGACTATTTTTCTATCTCCACGAGGGTTTCATCGGGGTTCACGCTGTCGCCGACCTTGACGAGTATCTTTTTCACCGTCCCGCTGATGGGTGTATGCACTTCATTCTCCATCTTCATCGCCTCAATAGTCAGGACGACGTCGCCCTCTGAGACGTCTTCCCCCTCTGATACCTTTATGGAAGTAACCTTGCCGGGTATGGGGGTGGTGACGTCTCCTTCTTTTTTGGCCTTGGGCCTGTAGGATTCGGCCATGGACGGAGTTTCGATCTCTCCCGCAGTTGTGGGGATCACCTCTGAGAGGGTCTCTATCATCACCTCTTCGAGACGGTTGTCCACCGTTACGAAGAAGGGTCTTTTGCCCTCGACCTTGTGTCCGGCCCCGGATATCTTTATTCTGTACGGCTCGCCGTGCACTGTGGCGATAAACTCAGTGGGCGCGAAGTGGGCCGTGGGGGGCGCCTGTTCCTCTCCGGCAACCGCCTCAAGGGGCTCGGGTTCAAGGGTGCCAGCCTCCCTCTGCTCGAAGAACTCAAGGGCCACGGCGGGGAAGAGGGCGTAACTCAGGACGTCATCAATGGACTTGGCCTTTCCGTCAAGCTCCCTCATAAGGGTGTCCAGTTCAGGTTCAAGGAGGTCGGCGGGCCTGCAGTTAATCGGTTTCTCATCGCCTATGGCCAGTTTTCTCGCCTCTTCGTCTACGGGGCCGGGAGGCGTGCCGTAGAGGTTTTTAAAGTAATTTCTCGTCTCGCTCGTAATCACCTTGTACCTCTCGCCGGTAAGCACGTTCAGGGTAGCCTGTGTGCCCACGACCTGGCTCGATGGCGTTACAAGGGGCGGGTATCCCAGCTCCTTTCTGACCACGGGTATCTCATCGAGGACGTCGTTCATCCTGTCAAGGGCGTTCTGTTCGCGCAGCTGGTTGGCGAGGTTCGACATCATGCCGCCCGGTATCTGGACAACAAGGATTTTTGTGTTTATGGCCGTGTGCTCGCTTTCGAACCTGCCGTACTTTTTCCTTATTTCCCTGAAGTGGTCCGCGATATCTGATAAGAGTGTGAGGTCGAGCCCCGTGTCATAGGGCGTATCCTTCAATGCGGCCACGAGGCTTTCCGTCGGCGGCTGGGACGTGCCGGAGGCGAGGCTTGATATGGCGGTGTCTATTATCCCGGCACCCGCCTCTATCGCCTTCAGGTAACTCATGGAGGCGAGCCCCGATGAGTCGTGGGAATGGATATGCACGGGGAGCGTGACCTTTTTCTTTAATTTTGAAACGAGATCAAAGGCGTTCGAAGGCGTAAGGAGTCCGGCCATATCCTTTACGCATATGGTGTCCGCGCCCATGGCCGCGAGTTTTAACGCCATTTTCACAAAACCATCGTGGGTGTGAACAGGGCTTGTGGTGTAACATATGGCGGCCTCAACGGCGCCGCCGGCCTCCTTTACGGCCTTGACGGCGACCTCCAGGTTCCTTATGTCATTAAGGGCGTCAAATATCCTGAATACGTCTATGCCGTTTTTCGCGGCCCTTTCAACGAATTTTTTTACCACGTCGTCGGAGTAATGCCTGTAACCAACGAGGTTCTGTCCCCTTAAAAGCATCTGGAGTCTTGTGTTGGGCAGGGCCTTTCTGAGTTTCCTCAGCCTCTCCCAGGGGTCTTCCTTCAGGAACCTGAGACATGAATCAAATGTGGCCCCACCCCAGACCTCGAGGCTCCAGTACCCGACGCTGTCGAGGACCGAGGCCATCTCCAGCATATCTTCGGTCCTCATGCGGGTGGCGAGCAGGCTCTGGTGGGCGTCCCTCAGGACCGTATCGGTAATCCGCACGCGTTGAGTCTTTACGCCGTTGTTTTTACTCTTTTTCGTCGAAGGCATATTCCAAAACCCTTTCAAGTTTTATTGTCGCATGTAAGGCTTGGCCACCTCAAAGGCCGTGATGCGCGGCGAGAGCGGCGGCGACGGCGGCTACGAGGTCCGACGGCTCTCCATACTCCTTGTAATCCATCAACTCCGGTTTCCTGTCTATATACCCGGTATCGAACTGACCCTTCATGAAATCAGGGTCCTTCGCTATATTCTTGAGGAAGGGGATGGTCGTCTTTACCCCCCGGATTACAAACTCACCGAGACACCTCTCCATCCTCTTTACAGTCTCTTCCCAGGTGGAGCCCTTGACAATAAGCTTAATAATGAGGGAGTCGTAATGACCTGGGATTATAAAGCCCTTGTATATGGAGCCGTCTATCCTCACGCCAATCCCGCCGGGTGAGTAGTACAGGGTGACTCGTCCGAAGCTGGGCTGAAAATTCTTCTTAGGGTCCTCGGCGCATATGCGGCACTCCATTGCATAGCCGAATATATTGACGTCCTCCTGAGTGAAGCCGAGCTTCTCTCCGGCCGCTATCTCTATCTGTTTCTTTACAAGGTCTATCCCGGTGGTCTCCTCGGTTACCGGGTGCTCTACCTGGAGTCTCGTGTTCATTTCGAGGAAGTAAAAATTCTTTTTCGCATCAACGAGGAACTCTACGGTCCCCGCGTTCGTGTATTCGGCGGCCCGCGCCGCCCTTATCGCCGCGTCCCCCATCGTCTGACGGAGGTCTTTGTCAAGTATGAGAGATGGTGTTATCTCAACAAGTTTTTGATGCCTTCTCTGTATTGAACAGTCACGCTCTCCGAGATGCACGATGTTGCCGTAGTTGTCGGCGAGTATCTGAAATTCTATGTGATGGGGTTTCTCAATAAATTTTTCAATAAAAACCTCGCTTACGCCGAAGGCGGCCTGGGATTCCTTTTTCGCGGTATCAAAGGCCTCTTTGACTTCATCGGCGTTTCCCGCCACCCGGAGCCCCCTTCCTCCGCCTCCGCCCGAAGCCTTTACCATTACAGGATAACCGACCTCCTCGGCGCTTTTAACGGCCTCTTCAGCGCTTTCAAGGCTGTGGTCCGTTCCCGGAAGCACGGGCACACCGGCCTTTTTCATCATCTCCCTGGCCCTTACCTTGTCTCCCATCTGAGTGATGGTCTGGCTTGTAGGCCCTATGAAGGTGATGCCTGTTTTTTCGCATAGCAGAGGAAACCTCGGGTTCTCAGAGAGAAAACCGTATCCAGGATGTATGGCGTCAACGCCTATTCTCTTTGCGAGGTCCACTATACGGTGGATATTCAGGTAACCCTCGATAGGGCCCGGCCCCACGAGGTAGGCCTCATCGGCCTTCTTTACGTAAAGCGCGGTGGCGTCCTCCTCCGAGAATATGGCCACCGTAGGTATATCCAGCTCCTTGCAGGCGCGGATTACCCTTGAAGCGATTTCGCCTCTATTCGCTATGAGAACTTTTTTAAACATAATCCCTTTTAGAAATAACTATTTAGCCAGTATTAGGGCTATATGTCAAGCAAATAACCCTTTATAAGAAAAGGTAAGGCCTTCAAAAGTTCCAAACCTAAACTTTTTCAGACCCCGCCCCACCGCCCTCGGTTATAAACCTGACGGCCTCGGTGAGCCTTTTAAGCACCATGGGCCTGCCCATGGCCGCGATGGTCTCGAATATCCCGGGGGAAAAAGTCCCCCCTGTAAGCGCCACTCTCACGGGCTGGGCGAGTTTACCGAGCTTGAGGCCGGTTTCTTGAAGGATTTCACCGAAGACCCCCTCTACTCCTTCTTCAGTGAACCCGCCCAGCGCGCCGAGCCTTTTTTTGAGGTCGGTAAAGAGCTCTACCCTGTCTGCGGTAAGGAATTTACGCGCCGCCTTTTCATCAAAACTTACGCCCTCATTGAAGTAAAAGAGCGAGGAGGCGGCCATCTCTTCGAGAGTCTTTGCCCTCTCCTGAAGGGTCTTTATTATCGCCGCGACCCGCTTGTCTTCAGACGCGTCGACGCCGAGCCTTTTTAATTGTGCGAGAAAGACGTCTTTCAGTTCTTCCGGGGTCGATTCCTTTATGTAGTGCTGGTTGAGCCAGAGGAGTTTTTCGGGATTAAAGACGCCCGAGGACTTGCCCACGCTCTCAAGGGTGAACTTTTCAATGAGGGCGTCCAGGGAGAATATCTCCTCGTCGCCGCATGACCAGCCGAGCCTCGCCAGATAGTTTACAAGGGCGTGGGGCAAAAAACCCTGATCCCTGTAGGCGGTGACAGACGCCGCGCCGTGGCGTTTACTCAGCCTGGTCTTGTCAGGGCCGAGTATCATGGGGAGATGGGCGAAGGCCGGGACCTCAAAACCCAGCGCCCTGTAAAGGAGTATCTGCTTGGGTGTGTTATTTATGTGATCATCTCCCCTTATGACATGAGTTATCCTCATGGCGGCGTCGTCGACGACGACGGAGAGGTTGTATGTGGGAGTGGAGTCGCTCCTGATTAGCACAAAGTCTTCAATCGAGGAGTTGTCAAAGGAGATTACGCCCTTTATCAGGTCATTGAAAGAGGTTACCCCGTCAGGTACCCTGAACCTCAGGGCGTAGGGGAGGCCGGGCCTCTCGCCTGAGTCCCTGCATCTGCCGTCGTACATGGGGGGTCTGCCGGCTTTCAAGGCCTCAGACCTACGCGTTTCGAGTTCTGCGGGGGTGCAGTAACACCGGTACGCGGCGCCCTTTTCCTCAAGGAGTCTGTTGGCGTGCCCCCTGTGCTGCTCAAAAAGGCTGCTCTGTAAATAGGGCCCCTCGTCCCATTCGAGGCCGAGCCATCTCATGCCGTTGAGTATGGCCTCTACTGACTCCTCTGTAGACCTCTGTACGTCAGAGTCCTCAATCCTCAGGATAAACTCGCCCCTGTTATGCCTCGCGAAGAGGAAGTTAAAAAGCGCTGTCCTCGCGCCCCCTATATGGAGATACCCCGTGGGGCTCGGCGCGAAACGTGTCCTTACAGTCAATTTTTGTTTCTCCTTTCTGTAGCGGGCAAAGTGCGACAGGCAGCGGGGGAGGTGAAAAGCGTGGCCAAAAACACCTCCTGCCGCCGTCGGCCACGCGCCGCGGAATCTTTCTTATTTTATGATAAAACCGGCGTAACCGACGACATGGCCGTAGTCTCCGCTCGTCTCGGCGGATGTGGCGTACTTGACGAGTAGAGCCTTTTCGGCCCCGAGACGCCCGGCGGCCTCGATGGCTACAGCCGCGGGCAGGACCCCGCACATGGTGATGTCATTGGACGCGGTCACCCCAAGCAGTCCCCCGGCGTCGAGGTCTTTTACCCGCTCTATCGCGAGGGCGTCCTTCTGTCTCGTCAAATCGTCGGGCTCAAAATGGTTCATGTCGGAGCTTACGACAAGAAGAACCTCTTTATTGTATGAGGAGATGACCTTTGAGAGAGCGGAGCCCATTTCCACGCATTCCCCGTAATCCGCCTGCATTATGGTTATGGGGACTATCTTAACGTCCCTGTTGAGGTAATAAAGGAAGGGTAGTTGCACCTCGAGGGAGTGCTCCCCGAGGTGCGCCGAGACGTCGGAGGAGAAGAGGTCCGTACAGCCAACTACGAGGCCGGCGAGTTCCTCGTTTATCTCAACTACGCCCGTTGGAATCTCCCATGCGCCGGCCGTCATCACCGAGGCCCTTCGGCCGAGCCCCGTATGGTTGGGGCCTATGAGGATTACATTGTCAGGTATCTCAACGGCTGAATAGACGGCCCCGGCGACGGCCCCGGAATAAATATATCCGGCATGCGGGCATATAACGGCGGTGGCCCTTTGCCGGACACTTTCCGGCAAAAATCCCCTTAGAGCCGCTTGAAGCTCTTCGGCGTCTCCGGGATAAAATTGCCCGGCGACACAGGCCTTTCTTGACATGGCAAAATCCCTCACGTATTGAAGATTTTTTCAGCGTAAAGAGGTCTTTCGGCGCGTAAACCGAACCGGGGCCGGGTTAGGATGGGGCCGAAAGTTAAGGCATGACGCTCTATTGACGCCTGAAATAGTATCAAAAGGGCGCGCGGTTGTAAAGGCGCAAGATTCATTCAAACGTCTGTCTCACATGGATATGCCTGTCTCAGGTGCTGACTTGGGCCGCCGAGTTGTGGTATTATTTATTCGTGGGTAAAGCCTTAAATCCGGATGCTTAAGAAATGAAAAAAAAGCTTCTCATATTCGACCTTGACGGCACGCTCGTTGATTCGGGCGACGACATAGCCCGGGCCGCCAATAAGACTCTTGAGGCCATGGGTTACGGGACTCAGTCTCTTGAGGCCATCAAGAAGAATATCGGCTGGGGGGTAAAGATGCTCCTCGAGGGACTTATGCCGGATGAAGGGGCTCAGGGGATAATCGAGGCGCGGGAAAAATTTCTTCGTTTTTACGGCGAACACTTAACAGATGATACTTACATATACCCCGGCGTAACGGATACGCTTACATATTTCAAGAATTCAGGCAGGACTATGGCCGTTGTGACGAACAAGCCCGAAGGGCTCAGCCGGAGGGTAATTGACGAAGTGGGTCTGGGCGGTTTTTTTGTGATGCTAATCGGGGGCGATACGCTCAGGAACAGAAAGCCCCATCCCGAGCCCCTTGAGAGGGTCATGGAGGAGACCGGGTTTTGTGCCGCTGAGACCATTTTTGTCGGCGACAGTCCAGTGGACTCGGAAACGGGAAAGAACGCCGGTGTTTTTACCATAGGCGTCTCTTACGGATTCAGGGATGTAAAAGAGCTGTTATCATCGAATTTTAATCTGATTATTGATAAATTTAGTGAACTGATGGTCCATTTGGATTAGACGGAAGAATTGTCTGATAGTTAGGGGTAAACGGAAATTTGAGGATTCATGTAAAAAATCCACAGGTAACAGTATTAAAAAAAATATTGCAAATGCCATGTTTTTATTGTAGATTTCTGGCTCCATACACGAATCCCTTGAAATTACCACGCGTTAGATGGTAAAATTAAAACTTATAACAGGACAATCTTAACCCGGAAGGTATGCTCCTGTGAGAAAAAAAGATTGCCATAAAAACGAAGACCGCTTCAAGGAATTTCTCGCCGAGGCGGAAGAGATCCTCAATGCCATGGCGAAAGACCTCCTTAAATTCTCCAAGGGGGTCAAGGCCGGCATAATAGACCCGGCCATCCTCAATAACATCTTCCGCGCAGCCCATACACTTAAAGGAATCTCGGAAATCTTCGAGGTCAAGGGCATAACCGAGTTGAGCCATGCCCTTGAAGATAAGTTGGACCAACTGAGGTTGGGCCGCATTTCCTTCACCCTCGACCTCTTCGGCGCGATAATGGACGCCCACGAGCTTCTTGAAAAGATCGTCATGTCAAGGGGTAAGAAGGACTTCAGCGGGGAGGTCGCCTCGATAAAGAAGGTGCTTGCCGGGAGTTTCGAGAAGAAGAGGGGTGGGGGCAGGTGGCAGATAGACAAAGAGGTGATGTCGGCCCTTACCGAGTTTGAGGAGCACAGGCTCAGGGAAAACCTGAAGCAGGGAAAGAATATATTCCTGGTGAATGTAAGCTTCCCAGCGGCAACATTCGACAAGGGATATATGTCTCTCACCGAAACCCTCGACAGGGACGCCGAACTGATAGCCACATTGCCGTCTTCCGGGACTGACTCCGATATGCTTTCTTTTATCGTTCTTGCAGGAACTTACAAGGAAAAAGACTACATCTTACATGTCCTTAAGGATTTTTCCGGCGTGAGGATAACTCTGCCGGGCAGGTCCGAAACACCGGGCGGAGAAGGGCAAAAGTGCGCTGAAGAGACCACGGGGCCCGGCGAAGGAGCTCCGGCGGCAACCCTGATTGAGTCCCTGAGAAGAACGAAGAGGAGCGTCAGGGTCAATATCGAGAAGATTGACCATATAATGCATGTTGTGAGTGAACTCGGTATGCTCCATTCAAGCCTTAAAAAGCTTGTGGGCGAAGTCAAGGTCAAAAGGGGCCTTTCCAAATACAGCAGGGAGTTTTCAGGGATTGAGACGGAGCTGGACAGGAAGTTTGCCCAACTCCGCGAGAGTGTGTTTGATATAAGGAGGGTGCCGATAGGGAGGCTCTTTTCAAGATTCGACACCTTTATAGAGAGGGTGGCGGTGGCCACGGGAAAGGATATACGTATAGTCACCCACGGCGGCAATACGGAGATCGACAAGTTTATAATCGAGGAGTTAGCCGACCCCCTGATGCACATTATAAGAAATGTGATTGACCACGGCATAGAGCCCATGGAGACAAGGTTGAAACTTGGTAAAAAGCGTGAGGGTACCGTTACCTTTAACGCCTACCGGAAGGGTGAGAATGTCGTTGTGGAGGTCAGGGACGACGGGGCCGGTATTGATGAAGAGGCGGTATGCCGGAAGGCCATTGAGAAGGGCCTCTTGAGTGAAGAGACGTCCAAGGGACTCATAAGGCAGGAAAAGCTCGATATGCTCTTCGTGCCCGGGTTTACCATGACCGATGAAGTCAGCATAACTTCCGGCAGGGGAGTGGGTCTCGACGTGGTGAAGGAGAACATCACAAGGCTCGGCGGGACAATCGAGATAGATACGGTGAAGGGCAAGGGCACGAGGTTTATCTCAACGATACCGGTCACTCAGGACGTAGTCAAGGCGGTTATAGTTGAGGATTCGAAGGAGCGTTACGCCATGCCCCTCGGCTCCGTTCTTAAAATAGTCGACCTGGACAGCCCTAAGGCACGTGTCGACGATTTTATCGTGCTCGATGAGAGAAAGATACCAGCTGTAAGGCTCTCCGAGTTTTTCGGCGTAAAAGCCAAGCCCAACGGCAATGCCTACTACGGCATCGTCGCCGGTCTCACCTCAAAATGTTTTTGCATAATCGTCAGTGAACTTGTTGAGGAACTTGACGTCATGATAAAGCCTCTTCCCGATATGATCAAGGTGCCCGGCATAGCAGGCGCGGCTGAGACGGATGATAACGGTACGGTGCTTGTTCTTGATGCGGAGGGTATGCTTGAGAGGCTTGAGTCTGAAGGGAAGGGTTTTCGCCCCGCTGTGAATATTGTCTGAAGTTTGACTCGAAAAAAGTCCGTCTTACCGGCGCGCCCTGTCTCATCCATCAAACCGCATCCCCCCGGCCCGTTCTCTTCAGGAGAGTCCCTTGCCGTTAAAGGAAAGTTGAATTGAAAGGCCGAGGAAAAAAATTTCTCAGGCGGGCCATGGTGAATAACCTGAAGGGTTTTGAAGGTGTCATGCAGGAGAGCGGAGCGAAACAGCTGGTCTCCTTTTTCCTTAACGGCAGTGAATACGCCTTCTGGACAAAAGAGAGTTACGAGGTCTTGAAACCCTCGAGATTCACAAGGGTCCCTTTTACCCCTGAATTCGTAAGGGGGATTTTTCCCGTCCGCGGCGTCCTGGTAGCGGCGATAGATTTAAAGAAACGTATGGGGCTCAAGCCTTCGGGCGGCTCCGGCCCGGGCGCGAGGGTCCTTGTGGCGGGCTCCGGGAGAGCCAGGGCTGGTTTCCTTGTCGATGATATGGGGACGGTGAGGGGATGCGGGGAAAACGACATAGAGCCCCCGGCAGTCGGAGACGCCTTTATGATGGGGTCGCTATGGGTAAAGGACAGGGTTATAAGGGTGCTGGATATGGAGAAGATACTTTCTTTTTGACCCCGATATCCCGCTCTTCGAGGGGGAGGGTATGCCGGGGGGATAGAAAAACATAATTGCAACGCCTTAATCTTATGTGATAGATTTATAGCTTAAGGCGACTTGAGGCCGGGAGAGTCCGGGAAGTAAAGTTAAATAAATCGGGTGGGAAGATAACGTGACAGAAAGCATTCAAAAATTTTTCAGGAAATACAGCGTTTTTTCCAAGGGAGCCTTTAAGGCCCTCGCCCTTGTCATTATCCTCCTCGCAATGGGCTGCGCGGCGCATAAGGCCGAGGTGAAGTCCTACAGAAGCGCCGGGGAAATGTATAACGACGCCCTCAAGGACTACTTTAAATCGAGGTACGAGGACGCCGAAAAGCTGCTTAAAAATTTGATGCACCAGTATCCCCTGAGCCCTAACGCCCTTGACGCAGAGATTCTTCTCGCCGACGTCTTTTACGCCAATGAAGAGTACGATGAAGCCAGGGCATATTATACTGATTTCGTTGCGCTTCATCCCGCCAACCCGAGGGCGCCTTATGCGCTATTTCAAAAGGGGATGTGTTATTTCAGGAACGTACTTACCCTGGACCGTGACCAGGCCTCGACTAAAAAAGCCCTCTTCGCCTTTCAGGACCTCATAAGGGAGTACCCGGACTCGCCTTACAGGGCGAGGGCGGAGAAACTTGAGGTCTTTTTGAAGAGACGGCTTGCGGAGAGGGAACTCTATATAGGCCGTTTTTACTACAAGAAAAAGAACTTCAAGGGCGCGCTCACAAGGTTCAGGGTTATATTGAAAGAATACCCGAAGGCCGGAATAACCGATGAAACCCTGTTTTACATCGGCAAGTCTTATGTCAGGCTCGGTGAAAAAAACCTGGCCCGTGACGCCTTTACAACACTCATAAAAAATTACCCCGAAAGCCCCTTTGCGAGAAGCGCCGGAAAGAGCCTGGATGGGTGAGCTTTATTTTGAATTTTTTCAGTGGGGCCGCCGCCCGCCGCCTCCCTTGAGAAGGTTTTGATGGACGGCTGCCTGTGGCGAATGAGTTCATCAGTAAAGGGAGCCCTAATCCGTAGCTGTAATCTACCGCTACTCTGAGCCCATCACCTCCACCACCCTGTATGCCTCTTCCAGTGCCTTGTTGATCTTTGCCGGGTCGCCCCCGCCCGCCTGCGCCAGGTCGGGCTTTCCTCCGCCCCTGCCGCCGAAAAGCGGCGACAGCCTCTTTACGATGTCGCCGGCATTGAACTTCTTTGTAAGGTCCCTGGTGACCGCGGCTATGAGGACGGCCTTGCCGTCGGCTGAGCCAGCGAGCACCACTATGCCTGAGCCGAGCTTCGTTCTAAGGCTGTCGGCCATCTCACGAAGCTGCCTCGGGTCTCCCGATTGAACCACGGCGGCTATGACATTTACGCCCCTGACGCGGCGCGCACCCTCGACAAGGTCCGCGCTGGCGCCGGCCAGTCTTTGGCCTTTGAGTCTCTCGACCTCTTTTTCGAGTTCCCTGTTCTCCTCGATTAATTTTTCTATCTTTTCCGTAAGTCCAATGGCCGGCACCCTTAGAAGGCGGGAACTCTCCCTTAAAGTCGACTCAAAGTGCTCGACCTCTTCAAGGGCCTTAAACCCTGTTACGGCCTCTATCCTCCTGACACCCGAGGCCACGGAACTCTCACCGAGTACCTTTATGAGTCCTATGTCGCCCGTTCTTTCTGCGTGCGTGCCGCCGCAGAGCTCTTTACTTACGCCGGGGACCTGAACGAGGCGCACCATGCCGGAGTACTTTTCTTCAAAGAAGGCGAGGGCGCCGGCCTTTAAGGCCTCCTCGTAGGGCAACTCAAGGGTCTTTACTTCGATATTGTCGAGGACCACGGCGTTCGCTTCTGTTTCAATTTGCTCAAGAACCTCCGGGCCGATTGCGCTGAAGTGATTGAAGTCGAAACGGAAGTTATCAGGGCCCACGAAGGAGCCGGACTGGCGCACGTGCTCGCCGAGGGTCCTTCTCAGAACGGCGTGAACGATATGCGTGGCGGTGTGGTTACGCCTGATGGCCGCCCTCCTTTTGATATCCGGTATAAGTTCAACATCGTCGTCTGTATGGAGCTCGCCTTTTTTTATCTCGCAATGGTGGACTATGAAGCCGTTTAAGGGTTTTTTTGTGTCTGTGACGGAGACCTCGAGCCCCTTTGAAATAATAAGGCCCGTATCGCCTACCTGACCGCCCGATTCGCCGTAAAAGGGGGTCTCCTCCGTAATCAACTCCACAGAGTCCCCGGGGCCGGCAGAATCAACAATCTGTCCCTCTTTTATTATGATGAGAACCCTCGAAGAGGCCGAGTCGACGTGGTAGCCGATGAACCTTGACTGGAGGCCGTCTTTCGCAAGGCCTTTATAAAGTCCGGTATCGCCCCTGGGGCCGCCCGCGCCCTTCCATGCGCGTCTGGCCTGCTCCCTTTGACCTTCCATATGTTTTGAAAAATCGGCCTCATCCACTGTGAGGCCTTCCTTTTTTATTATGTCCCCGGTGAGGTCAAGGGGAAAGCCATAGGTGTCGTAGAGCTTAAAGGCGAACTCTCCGGGAATTATTTTCAGCTTTGTCCTCTTAACCCTTTCGACCTCCTCCTCAAGGAGCTCCAGCCCCCTGTCCAGGGTCTCGAAAAACCGTTCCTCCTCGCCCCTGGTGGCGCGTTCTACAAGGTCTTTGGATGATAAAAGAGCCGGATAAGCCCCGCCCATAAGTTCTATTACTTTTTGGTTCACTTTGAACATAAAGGGCTCGTGGAGTCCGAGGAAACGGCCGTGGCGTACGGCCCTTCTTATAATTCTTCTCAGGACGTAGTTCCTGCCCACGTTCCCCGGCAGTACCCCGTCGGCGATAAGAAAGGATACGGCGCGGCCGTGGTCAGCCACGGCCCTCATGGAGATATCCTTCTCCTTATCAACGCCGTACTTTACGGAGGTAATCTTTTCTATGAATTTGATAATGGGGATGAAAAGGTCGGTGTCGTAATTGGATTTCTTCCCCTGCATGACGGCCGAGAGCCTCTCAAGGCCCATGCCCGTGTCTATGGAGGGTTTGGGCAGGGGCTTTAGTTTGCCTTCCGAGTCCCTGTCGTACTGCATGAAGACGAGGTTCCATATTTCGAGATAGCGGTCGCAGTCGCAGCCCACGGCGCACTCCGGCCCGCCGCACCCGGCCGCCTCTCCCTGGTCGATGAGTATCTCCGAGCATGGGCCGCAGGGCCCCACGTCGCCCATTGACCAGAAGTTATCCTTCTCTCCCATCCTTACGACCCTTTCGCCCGGCATGCCTATACGCTCCAGCCATATCTTTTCAGCCTCGTCGTCATCGTCGTAGACGGTGGCCCAGAGTTTTTCGCTGTCAAGGCCCATCTCGCGGACCAGAAAGTCCCATGCGTATTCAATTGCCTCGACCTTGAAATAGTCGCCGAATGAAAAATTACCGAGCATTTCAAAGAAGGTATGGTGGCGGGCGGTGACTCCCACGTTTTCAAGGTCGTTATGCTTTCCGCCGGCCCTCACGCACTTCTGGCACGTGGCCGCCCTTTTATAATCCCTCTTCTCCTCGTTTAAAAAGACGCCCTTGAACTGGACCATGCCGGCGTTGGTAAAGAGAAGCGTGGGGTCCTTTTGAGGGACAAGGCTTGAGGATTCGATTATCTTATGGCCCCTGGCGGAAAAATAATCGAGGAATTTTTTTCTTATCTCTTCGGATTTCATGGAAAAATTATAACATTAATAAGGACTGAATCGGTCATTTTTATGAGAATCATGTGGACTTACGGGTGAAGCTAAAAAACCTCACGCTCATCACCGCCGCTAAAACCCTCTATTACCTTTCATGATAATCATGAAGGATCACTGGTTACATTAAAAAACCTCACGCTCATCACCAC
>JBHHVI010000019.1:0-30128 GCA_046754225.1 Thermodesulfobacteriota bacterium
GTCTATGATTATACGAAGGAACCTACATCTTTTAAGAAAAGCCTCAACCGGACATTACAGGAAGGGGGCCGCGCAAAGGGAACCACATGGAACTATAAAAAAACGCGGCAACGCCCGGGGAAGATCAACCCGAAGCCGCCCGCCCGCTTTTTATCGGGGTTTCACTTATTTATTGATAATCGAAACCTCGATCCGGCGGTTTCGTTTGCGGCCGTCATCTGTTTCGTTGGACGCTACGGGGCGCGTCTCGCCATACCCTCTTACATCAATATTACGGAAGTCAATCTTTCCGATCTTTTTCAAGAACGCGGCCACTGTCTGCGCGCGCTTCACTGAGAGTTGCATATTATGCTCCGCGCCGCCGGTAGAGTCGGTATGCCCCATGACAATGATTTTGGGGTCATCAAAGACATTGATGGCCTTCATTATCTTTTCCAGAAGGTCAAAGTTGCTCGAATCGATATCGGTGCCGCCGACTTTAAAGCCGAAGGCGTGCGTTTCGAGGAGCACGTTGTTGCCCTGACGGTAAACATAAGCCTCTTCCTCTGTGAATATAGACTGGATTTTGTCAAAGCGTGCCTGCGCCTTCCGGTTCGCCTCTTCGATATTGAGTAACCGCTTCTTCATCGAGGCTTCTGAGCTGAGCATCTTCTTTTTAAGCCCCGCGACCTCCCGGGCGTGCTCCTCTTTCAGGCCCGCGACCTCCCGCGCGTGTTCCGCCTTGAGCGTCTCGATACGCTCCTCAAGAGCCAGGACATCCCTGGTTGTGGCAGTAGAAGTTTTTGCAGTTACAGCATTGGCCTTGATCAATTTATCTATCTCAGCCTGCATCCCCAGGACAACATCAGGGTTCGGCTGATCAAGAGCGAGCCTTTTCCCGAATGGTGCGTGAATCAAATCCAACTGCTTTTGATACCAGAGCACCTGCTCTTCTTTACTAAGATTACGGCGTTTGAAGTTCTTGATCATCTCCGTTATATAGGTACTTTTATTCGCGAGATAGACCGCTTTATCGGCGTGGGCCTGGGCTTTTTCCGTTTGTGTGCGTCCCGCGCTCAATACGTTCAGGGTAAGTTCAAGTTCTTCTTCGGCCAGTTTGAGTGTTTTGGGGGCATATTTACCGGCCTCTTCTTTTTTGGCTCTGGCAATCGCCGCTTTGGCTTTTCGTGTCATATCACGAAGCAAAGCGTCAAGTTCGAGAGCCGCATATTCCCCTATCAGCTCAGCACGCAGCTTTTTTGCCTTTTCAACTTTTCCATCTTCGATAGCCACAGTCGCTTTAATAAGTTTATTTTCCAGTTCCGCATATTTTTCAGGATAATACGATACCGCCTTCGCGTGCCGTGCCTTCGCTCTCGCGTCAAGCACCTCACGCATAAGCACTTTGCTTTTTTCGGCCTGCGTCGTTGCGGTGCTCAGGCGCCTCAAGCCGCTTTGGGCGAGCCTTTCCGCCTCCGCGTCCCGCGCCATCGCCTTGTCCAGGGCGCTTTTATATAACATGAGCGCCTCCTGATATCCTTTCGGCGCAAGATGACGTATGCCCGCCTGTCGCGCTTCGGCTAATTGCGCATTCAATTCATTGACGGATTGATATTTCCCCATTGCGGCCGAAGGGCTTAACTTAGGCGTCCCGGCGGCGCACCCCGCCAGCAAGATAACGGCAAAAAATGCGACTATCACCTTATGTTTCGATATCACTCGAAAAATATCATGAGTTTTCAATTGATCTTCTCCTATGGTTGGTTGGGTTTGTAGGGTTGACTCAAATATTCTACAGCCACAGCTTGATAATGATGAAAAATATCTGAGGTCGGGAGGGTACAATCTCATCTATACTATAGGGGCAATCGTTTGTCAATCATCGATTCACGGCAGAAATATGTATGAAACAACGAGGTCGCAGGGTGTGTGGTACGGGAAGAAAGCCTCTAAACCCTCATCCCTAAAAAACCCCTGAGGGATTAAGCAAAAAAGGGATAGGCCCGGACTCATGCCCCCCTCTGTCCTTCCACCCGCATCTACCCGGCCCGTGTTATATCGGCGGTGAACTCAGGCACCGAAAGGCGCCCCTGCCTGCCCCTTCGCCGCCATTGCAATGTCGCGGACTTCCAGCATGGTGGATATCTTAACGGGGGGTAGAATAATTCAGACCTGTTTTCTCTTTGAAATCAACGAAATATAAAATCAGGGGTAGAAAAATTACACCATATATTGTAATCTCTTCATGTCGAGCACTCTGTTAGAATAACCGGCATCCTTCGTCATAAGAAAGAGAGCGCCATGAAAAGCCCCTATAAAAAGACGATCCCCGGGCGGGTCTTTCTCGCCGGCCTGCTCTTCCTCGTTATCATCCTTACCGGCTGCGCAGGCCTGAAACCAGCCTCTCAGCACACCTCCACAAAAATAAAGGGTAAAAAAGAGATACTCGTCGCGAGGGATGTTACTAATAGGCGGCCGATATGGTGCGGCCGCAAGGCCGCTCTGGTCTATTCCGTAAGTGATGAGAGCGCCTCATGGGAGGAAATATTTTGGTTTGATGTTGAAACCGGCGGAAAGATTAAAGTTGCCGAGCCGGGTACGCCGATGGCCTGCACAGCCGACGGTGAGTGGCTCGTATACAGAGATAACGGAAGCTACCGCCGGGAGAAAGGCAACCCTGACAATGCGGTTGTAGACCTCTGGCGGTATGAGTTAAAGACAAAGAGACGCCAGAAGATCGCCGTAGCCTATGAAACCGAGGTAAGTACAATCGGCGAAGGTGTTTTATCGCCAACCGGTTTAAAGCTCTATTTAGGGAGGAAGCCTAAAGAATTTATCGAGATGTCCGAGCCGGAATGGGAAATTGTCTGGTCTCAGAACAAGATGCACGATGGAGTATGGTTGTCCGATTCTTCCGGGATGGTTCGTACCTATTTTAACTGGAAAAGCAAGACCGAACATTTAGCGCTTGAACTTTTAAGCCCGAGGAAAAAGTTGATCATTCTTGAACCACCACTAACAGGCCCTGCCCGAAGCATTCAAATGATCGGTCCGAACAGGGTTTACCTGCGGACAAACATAAGGATGAAGGGTTTTGAGGCGTATGGTAAAGACTTCATTGTGAGTTGTGAGATTAACCGAAGCAAGGCAACTTTATCATGCGCCGACGTGCTGGAACTCAAGCACGGGATTCGAGGTTATGACCTCCTCTCGGACAATGAGACAATCGTATTTACGGAATATGAAGACCGCTGTATCCGTATAAAGCGTAAAGGAGAGAGCGCGGCTCCATGTATAACAGCGGCAAATTTTGATTTGGGGAATCATCTGACCGTATCTCCTGATGACAGATGGGTGGCGTTTACCGTCTTTCGAAAGAGAGAAGATGGGACTTCTTATACCGAAGACCTGTATGTAGTCAATCTTGAAAAGGATTAATGAGGAAGGTTATGGGAGAATTAGTGTTTGCAAGGCCAATCAGCGCTTCAATCAGAATTAGCTCCGCTTACGACAAATGGAGGGACGTAAAAGACAAAAATGGTACAACAACAGGAAAGAGACAGCATAAGGGAATAGACTACGCAACGCCAAAGGGCACCTCCGTTCAGGCGAGCGAGAGCGGCAGGGTCGTAAGGGCGTCATTTCATCCCCCCAGAAACCCCGGTGAGATTTCATATGGCAATGTCATTATAATTTGCCATAACCCCGGGGGGCCGGACCCCGGCAAGAAAAAGGACCGCCATATCTATACACTGTACGCCCACCTTGACGAGATGTATATCAAGGTGGGAGATTATGTTGAAAAACATGAAACGATAGGCTTGTCAGGCGATACCGGAAGAGTCGGTCCCCATCTCCATTTTGAGGTAATAGACGCGGGAGGAGAACTGGGCTGGAATCCGACAGGTAACACGGGTGTTCCTCGCGGTGGCAGCATTCGCAAGGACCCAAAGAGCTATTTAAATCATCCCAAAAAAGTGGAAGGCACCCTCCCCGACATTGTGGAACGGTCCGTCATGGACAGGATTGAGTTCGTGCCGGATATAGACCTCAAACGCGATGACCCGTTCAGGCTTGAAGCATGGCTCGACGGGAAGAATATCGGGTATGTGAATAAACGCAAAGGCACCCTCAAGGCAAAGCTTTCCTATGACTTCAAGGCTGAGCTGAGCAATATCTGGAGAAAACCCTTACAGGCGCCCGCGAAAAAAACCATCGAACTGAACTATGTGATAAAGGCCGGATAAAAAAAGCGCGATGAAAGGAAGCGGCGGCGGTCCCGTAGGGTAGGGCACGGCCACCGTCCTTTTTCAAAGGAAAAGCCCTCTCACCCCCTCTGTCCCCCCGTAAAAGGGGGGAGGATCAAATGGTAACTTAAAAAAGAGAAGAAGCAAACGGGCCATCCGGGAAAAACGTACATGGTGGATATCTTAACGGGGGGTAGAATAATTCCGGCCTGTTTTCTCTTTGAAATCAAAGAAATATAAAATCAGGGGTGGAAAAATACACCATATATTGTAATCTCCTTGTATTGAGCACTCTGTTAGAATAACCGACATCCTTCGTCATAAGAAAGAGAGCGCCATGAAAAGCCCCTATAAAAAGACGATCCCCGGGCGGGTCTTTCTCGCCGGCCTGCTCTTCCTCGTTATCATCATCCTTTCCGGCTGCGCTGGCCTGAATCCGGCCCATGAGCGCACTCACATAAAGATAAAAGGTAAAAAAGAGATACTTGTCGCTAAAGACATCGGCAAGGGCGGTGAGATATATCCACCGAGGTGGTGCGGTAATAACGGCATGGCATACCGCATCGTTGCTAACGACGAAGTCGAAATGTTGGATTTTCAGACCGGGAAACGAACCCCCATAAACATCGGGCCCCGCGACATACTTTTAAACTGCAGCCCCGACGGGAGAAAGCTCTTCTACCTGCCCGTACAAGAAAGGCTGCCGGCCGGCGAGTCTGACCCCGGTGGCTACGGATGGTTTGGTGCGACGGTGGACATGTACATGTATGACACCGTAACAGGCGAAAAAAGCCTCGTAGCGAGCATAAAGGATCCCGTACAGTATGACGCCATCTCGCCGGACGGCACAAAGATATTATTGGGTGCAAGGCACAGGCTCGTTATCAAAAAAGGAGCGCCCGACCTGAAAAGCGTCTGGTTCACCAAAGAGTGGAAACCTGTCGGGATGAGATGGTTCCCGGACTCCTCAGGGGTTCTCGGATACGGAGGAGAGAGCACGGGCACAATATGCATCGAGATCTTCGGAGAGGACGGCCGGGCAAGGTGTTTTGAGATAAAAGACGGAAATTACGGCACTGATGCGCCCCGGGCGGACATGAAAAAGAGGGTCTATTTTCTCTCTGTAGATTTCGACAGTATGACTGAACTTCGGAAAAGATATCTCCACCGCTGCGAGATAAAGGAGATGGAGCTCTCGTGCGAGAGGATAATCAAGGACTATAACGTCATGCCTGCCTATGGAGTCCTTTCTGACGGAGACATTATTTTTCAGGCTTATGACGATGACGCCAACTGCATACGCCGAATCACCCCGGGCCGGGACACGGCAAGGTGCGAGATAACCCCGCGATACGGCGAGTCCGTCTATCGCTCAATCGGTTTACAGGGGCTCTCTCCTGACGGACGGTGGCTTGTCTTCGAAAGAGACAACTGGACTGGATGGAAAAAAAGAGCCGACGGCATGGGCTCCGATTTGTGGCAGGGGCAGATGGACCTGTTCGTAATAGACTTTATGGAAGAGTAGAGGAGGCGGACTGATGCACGGAACGATAATACTTAAGCCCGTAAGCCCAACCAATGCGAAACCCACGCCGGGCCGTGGAATGTATGGGGCGGGCAGGTGGTATGGCTCTCATAAAGGACAAGATTTTTTGTCCAATTGGGGGGACGAAGTCCTTGCCACTGAAGACGGAGTGGTTGTTTTCTCCGACATGATAGAGGGGAGCGAAAAGAGAACGAGGTACGGAGAGACCGTTGTCATCGACCATACACCTGGAGCCGATGAGAAAAGTGGTCGCCATATATACACACTGTACGCACGTCTCGACGAGATGTATGTCAGGGCCGGAGATTATGTTGAAAAACATGAAACGATAGGCGCGGTTGGAAGCACCGGAACCTCTACAGGACCACACCTCCATTTCGAGGTTATTGACTCGGAAAGGGCACTGGTCTGGTTGAAGGGTGATACATATGATGGGGCTATGGGGCCGAAAGGCAGCGTTAATCGTAAAAACCCGAAAGATTATTTCGACCACCCCAAAAAAGTGGAAGGCACCCTGTCCGATATCGTGGAACGGTCCGTCATGGACAGGATTGAGTTCGTGCCGGATATAGACCTCAAACGCGATGACCCGTTCAGGCTTGAAGCATGGCTCGACGGGAAGAATATCGGGTATGTGAATAAACGCAAAGACACCCTCAAGGCAAAGCTTTCCCATGACTTCAAGGCTGAGCTGAGCAATATCAGGAGAAAACCCTTAAAGACGCCCGCTAAAAAAACCATCGAACTGAACTATGTGATAAAGGCCGGATAAAAAAAGCGCGACGAAAGGAAGCGGCGGCGGTCCCGTAGTTCTGTTTAAGTAGGGACCCTCTTATAAGGGTGCCACCCCTTATTAAGGGGGGGTTATCTTCCTCTTAAAGAGGTCCCTCTTCATATCCGTTATCCTGTCGATAAACAAAATCCCGTCGAGGTGGTCGATTTCGTGCTGGAGGGCCACCGCCTCGAACCCCTCGGCCTCTATAAACCACTCCTCGCCTTCCGGCGTAAAACCGAAGACCCTCACCTCTTCGGCCCGTGTTATGTTAGCGGTGAACTCCGGCACCGAAAGGCATCCTTCCCTGCCCCTTCGCCTTCCCCTTGAGGAGCGGATTTGCGGGTTTATAAGGACGATAAGGCCGTGGCCCGGATGTCCGGGCGTCACGTCAACGGCGATTATCCTCTTTAAGACCCCCACCTGAACGGCGGCGAGCCCCACGCCGGGAGACGCCTTCATCGTATCCACGAGGCCGCTTATAAAGGGGCGGAGGTCTTCGTCTATCCCCGTCACCTCCTCGGAGACCTTTTTTAATATCGGGTCGGGGTATTTTAGGATTTTGAGCGCGGGCATTTTTTTGTTCTATTAAAGTTCTAAAGAGGTTCAAAGGACTCAACGGGTTTTATCTTTATCGTCACCCCTATCTCTTTTCCCAGTTCGTTAAGCTTCCCTTCAATTCCCTTTATATCCGTACCCTCGGGCGAAAAGACCTCCATCATCATTATATATATACGCTCGCCCTCGGCTCCGAGGGCCTTTGTCTCAAGGTCGGTTATGTTTACGCCCATCTCCGCGAGAAGCGCCGCCGTCTTATAGACTATCCCCGATTTGTCCGCGCCGTGGAGCGTAATCATGTAATTGGCGTTTTCCGCCTCTTCTCCGGGCACCGGAGGAAGCAGCTCCTTCAGATTGACAATAAGTCCAAACTCCCCTTCCACCTCTTTCATGGCCATTAAAAGCGCCTCTTCGTCCCCCTCCTCGGGCATTGTCATTATGAGGATAACGGCGAACTCGTCCTCTAAAATGGTCATGGAAGAGTCCTCGATGTTGCAGTCGTGCTCATAGAGGGCCTTTGTCACGGCCGCCACAATGCCGGGGCGGTCGCGGCCTATGGCGCTCAGGGCGTATCTCTTCATAACTTTTCCTCCAGTGGAATGACTTAAAAAAATTCAGGGTTTTTTCTTCTTGAGCAGTTCCCTTATGGTCTTTTCATAGCCCCTTTCAGAGGGGCTGTAATATGATTTTTCAGCGAGCTTTTCCGGAAGGCATTTCTGGTCCGTAACCGCCCCCTTGAAGTTATGGGGGTATTTATATCCCTTTCCGAATCCGAGTTTTTTCATGAGGTCCGTGGGGGCGTTCCGTAAATATAGGGGCACGGGTATGGAGCCGTATTTCTTTACGTCCCGCGCCGCCTCCATATACGCCATGTACGAGGCGTTGCTCTTTGGGGCCGAGGCGAGGTACGTTACGCCCTGGGCCAGCGGTATCCACCCTTCGGGCATGCCTATGAAGCCGACGGCATCCTTAACGGCCATGGCCACGCTCAGGGCGCGGGGGTCGGCGTTACCCACGTCCTCGGAGGCGAATATCACCATCCTCCTCGCTATGAAGAGGGGGTCCTCACCGGCCTCGACCATCCGCGCCAGATAGTACAGGGCGGCGTCGGGGTCGGTGGCCCTCATGGACTTAATGAAGGCCGATATGACGTTATAATGCTCCTCGGCCCCCTTGTCGTATATGAGGGCTTTTTTTTGCATCGCCTCTTTTGCCGTTTCAAGTGTAACGCGGCGTACGCCGTCTTTACCGGGGGCGGTTATCATGAACGCGGCCTCGACGCAGTTAAGCGCCGCCCTTGCGTCGCCCTGCGAGTTTTCAGCTATGAAATCAACGGCCCCGTCCTCGACCTCTGCTTTCATATCGCCGAGGCCGTCTTTTTTATCCTTCAGCGCCTTTTCGACTATATCTTTTATATTTTCACTACTCAGGGCCTCAAGGACTATGACCCTGCACCTCGAAAGGAGCGGCGCGTTCACCTCGAAGGAGGGGTTTTCCGTGGTGGCCCCTATAAGTATAATGGTGCCGTCTTCCACGCTGTGAAGGAAGGCGTCCTGCTGGGCCTTGTTGAACCTGTGTATCTCGTCAACGAAAAGGACCGTCTTTTCGCCCCTGGCAAGGGCAGCCCTCGCCCCCTTCATAACCTCCCTTATCTCCTTAACGCCTGAAAGTACGGCGGAAAACTCCACAAAGCGCGCCCCCGTGGCCCCGGCCACTATCCTCGCGAGGGTTGTCTTGCCCGTGCCCGGAGGCCCCCAGATAATCATGGAGGGGAGCTCGCCGCCCTTTATCACCCTCTCAAGAAATTTTCCCTCCCCCACGACGTGCTCCTGCCCGATAAAGCCCTTTATATCAGTCGGCCTCATCCTGTCCGCCAGAGGGGCGGGGGGGGCGGCAAGGGGTTTTTGCCCCTTTTCCTCCAGATCAAAAAGTTCCATGGGGAAATTCTACATAATGGCCTGTAAAATAGCAAGGAATAGGACCGGGGCGAAAGGGCCGAAATAAAAAAAATGCTTATGCAAGGGCAAAAAATACGCTATAATATTATATGAAAAATTTTCAGGACAAATTATGGCTATTCTCAATATAATAAAATACCCCGACCCCTTTTTAAGGACGACAGCCGAGGCGGTAAAAGAGGTCGACGCCGGAATAAAGGCCCTTATAGAGAACATGGCGGAGACGATGTACCTGAACAAGGGCATAGGCCTCGCCGCCGTGCAGGTTGGCGTGGCTAAAAGGGTAATCGTCCTCGACGTCCCCGATGAGGATGAAGAGCAGAGGGAGAAGGGGAAGAACCTCATAGCCCTCGTAAACCCCGAAGTCACGGAGGCCGAAGGTTCCTCCACTTACGAGGAGGGGTGTCTGAGCCTGCCCGGCATTAACGCCGATGTGAAGAGGGCGGCGGTTGTGACAATAAGGGGCCTCGACAGGGAAGGCGCGCCCGTAGAGGTAAGGGCCGAAGGGCTTTTCGCAACAGCCCTCCAGCACGAGATAGACCACCTCGACGGCATACTATTTATAGACAAACTCTCGTGGCTCAAGAGAGACTTCATCAAAAGAAAGATTAAAAAGAGCCTGGAAGAGGAAAAGAGGGCCGTCTGAGAGGGCGGAGTTTAAAATTTTTTGCTGACAAAAGGCCCCGGAGGTTTTTTTAGTAATTGAACGAAAACCCCTCCGGGTTTTTTTAATGCAACAACAAACCCTTATGACCCCATTGGCAAAGATTATCTTTATGGGCACGCCCGGCTTCGCCGTGCCCTCTTTGAAGGCCCTTGTAGCGGCGGGCTTCAAGATAGCCGCCGTGGTGACCCAACCGGACAGGCCAGTAGGCAGGGGCAGGGGCAAACTGCAGGCCCCGCCCGTAAAAGTAGCGGCTGAAGAGGCCGGCATAGAGGTGCTCCAGCCCCTTAAGATACGGGGAGAGGATTTTGCGGATAAAATAAGGTCCCTCGAACCGGATTTTATCGCCGTCGTCGCCTACGGGAAGATCCTCCCCGGGGAAGTCCTCGACATCCCCCGGGGAGGGTGCGTAAACCTCCACGCCTCTCTCCTTCCGAAATACAGGGGCGCGGCCCCCATAAACCGTGCTATAATTAACGGGGACAGGCAGACGGGTGTCTGCACGATCCTTATGGACGAGGGTATGGACACGGGCCCCGTGCTTTTGAGCGAAACAGTTGAGATCAAGGAGGGCGAAACCGCCCTTGACCTCACCAAAAGGCTCTCGGAAATTGGCGCGCCCCTGCTCGTAAAGACCATAGGCCTCTTAATCGAGGGCAAGGCAGCGCCCCTGAAGCAGGACGGAAAAAAGGCCTCCTACTCCCCGGCCTTAAAAAAAGAAGACGGCCTCATAGACTGGTCAAAGGGCGCGGCGGAGTTAGATTGCCTTATAAGGGGGGTATACCCGTGGCCCGGCGCCTATACGGTCTGGAAGAAACAGGTCTTAAAGATACACGACGCCACTGCCATTGAAGATAATGCCGGGGACAATTTAGAAGGAGAGGTTCCGGGTACGGTTATCAAGGTAAACAAAAAGTCCTTCTCCGTCAAATGCGGCCGGGGCGCCCTTCAGGTCAATGAGGTGCAGCCTGAAAACAAAAAGAGGCTGAAGGCCGGGGATTTTATAGCGGGATACAGGATTTCAAAGGGCGAGGCGCTCGGCTGAGCGGCAACAAGTGTCTTTTCAAAGGTATTGACATTACCCCTTTTTTTGATTAATTGTTCTTATGGGGGGAGATTCCCTTAGGAGACCGAGCTAAAGGACTTAAGACCAGAGAAATTATAAAATGAAAAGCGTTACAAAAAAACAGGCTGACTGGCAGGGAAGCCCCGAGAGCGTCGCTTACAGACCGGGTATCGGCCCCTTTCTCTGGCTTCTCGTCCTCACCGCCCTTGGCATAGCCTCCATCGGTTTCCTCTTATGGTACATACCCACAAAGGGACTTGGGAACATCCATCCGGCCCTTCCTTATATTCTGGGGGGGCTCGTCTTCTTCGCGGGCCTCTTCGTCCTCGCGGGGGCCGCCATTATAACGGCGGCGGCTATAAACGGCAGAATAACCTTTTATTCTCCCTGGCTCCGATGGATGCTCGTAAAACTCTTTCTTCCCATAATGGTAATGTTCGGAGGCATAATAAGGATACCCAAGATAAAGATTGAGGGCGCCTTTATAGACATCAACAACCAGATGGTGCGTCTCATGAACAAGAAAAAAGGAGGGGTAAAGCCGGAAAAACTCCTTCTCCTCATGCCCCACTGCATACAGTTCGACGACTGTAAAATAAAGGTCACAAGGAACGTAAGGAACTGCGCCGGATGCGGCAAATGCGAGATAGGGAACCTCGTAAGCCTTTGCGAAGAGTTCGGCATAGACCTCTTTATATCCACCGGTGGAACATCGGCGAGAAAGATGGTTTTGGACAAAAGGCCCCATGCCGTGGTGGCCGTGGCCTGCGAAAGGGACCTGACGAGCGGGCTTCAGGACGCCTATCCGCTGCCCGTCATAGGGATTGTAAATAAAAGGCCCCAGGGCTATTGCATGGAAACGGGCGTGGACCTTCAGGACGTAAGACGCGCCATAGTAGACCTCGTCGCCTGACTTCTCCCCCGACCTCTCTCAGAGCTAACCACGGTGGAAGTCTTCTATCTCAACGCCGTCAGGGCCGCCGACGGTCTCCTTGACACCCGGCGCCCTGAGTCCATATAATAATATACACAACCCCGCGGCACAGGTTCTTAAAAAGGAACGCCGGGCCGCGGGATTTAATGAGGAGGATTTTTTACCATGAACTATTTAAAGACCGCCGTTCTACTCGCGGTACTTACAGCCATACTCATATTCTTCGGAGACGCGCTCGGAGGCAGGCAGGGCGCCATGATAGCCCTCATTTTCGCCGGCCTCATGAACTTTTTCAGCTACTGGTTCAGCGACAAGATAGTATTGAAGATGTACAGGGCGAAGCCCGTGGACGAGGCGAGCGCGCCGGAACTGTACGGCATCGTCCGCGACCTTTCCATGAAGGCAGAGATACCCATGCCCAAGGTCTACATCATGAACAACCCCACGCCCAACGCTTTCGCCACGGGGCGTAACCCCAGCCACGCGGCCGTTGCCGCCACCTCGGGGATACTGGAACTTCTCAACAGGGAAGAACTCACGGGCGTCATAGCCCATGAGCTTACCCATATAATAAACAGGGACATACTCATATCGACCATCGCCGCCACAATCGCCGGCGCCATAAGCTACCTTTCGTATATGGCCTACTGGGCGTCGCTTTTCAGCGGCGGCAGGGATAACGACAGGGGCGGAAACCCCATCGTACTTATCGTAATGATGATAGTGGCGCCCATGGCGGCCATGATAATACAGATGGCCATATCTCGCTCAAGGGAATACGCCGCTGATTCAGGCGGGGCGAAGATAGCCGGAAACCCCCTGTACCTCGCCGGGGCCCTCAAAAAACTCGGCTACTACAACAAGAAAATACCCATGCAGGCCGCTTCAAAGGAAGTCTCTCAGGCGACGGCGCACATGTTTATAGTCAACCCCCTCACCGGAGGGTCCTTTCGGAAACTCTTCAGCACGCACCCTCCCCTTGAGGAGAGGATAAAGAGGTTAGAGGCGATGGTGGTGGGCAAGGTTTCTGATTAAACGCTCAGGACTAAAAAGGGTTATTTGAAAAGATAACCGGCTATGGCCGACCTGTCCTCCCCGTTCATGTCAAGAAAGCGTATGCCGTAAAGGTTAAGATGCTGGCGGTCCGGCCCGTTTGCGTCGGCCTCAGCCCCGCCCCTTTCAACTCCGCTGTCGCTGTAAGCCGCCTTCCTGACAACCTCGGCCGTAAGGTTAAAGGTCTTCTCCACGCCGGGGATGTTGAAACGATATTTCATGAGCGAGCCCACGGGGAACTCGCGGCCTGTCTCCACGAGAGCGCCGGAGAGGCTGATGTTAACGGTATTGCCCAGGAACTTCTCCTCGCCCATGCCGGGGTTTTCAAGGACGATGCTGCCGAGTATCCTTAAGTCGTACCTCTCAGCCCTGCTATCGGTATCGAGTCTTTTCTCCATAGTTTACAGACCAAACCTCGTGTTTTGTCCACTTATAACCTTAACCGGTCAATAATTCAACTCCTTTTTTAGGCTTTCCGCAAGGTATGCGGCCTCCCGGTTCTCCGGGTTTATCTTCAAGACTTCTTTAAAGACCCTGTAAGCCTCGGGGAGTCTGAAGCTGTATTTGTTAAAGGATTTGCCGAGAGAGAGATAAAACCCCTCTTTATCCTCTTCCGGGATCAGAAGGGAAGGAGTAATCTCCCTTACATTTGCTAAAATCTCCTCTACATTCCTCACACCCGATGTGAGGTCCATATAAAGATGCCGTGGAAGGGTAAATTCGATAAGGGGTCTTTCATCGGTATTCAGAGGAGTAACGCCGGTATACCTGCGTAAATCCGTATTACCGATGAGAAAAAGACCGAACAGGTCAACGGGGCGATTGATGCCCACCAGGGAGAGTCCCCTTTTCACCTCTGCGTCTGCAAACCACCCCCTCAAATCCTTCATATCGATCTTCTGTGGTCTTTTCGTGCCTATTACCACGAGGTCAAGGGCGTCGGTATAGTGGAACCATATGCTCAGATATGGAAAGGCTGCGGCAAAGGTATTGAGACCTATCTTCAACTCCTCTGGCGTGGTCCTGTAATTCTGAAACCAGAGGGCTACCGTACCGTCGTCCTTAAGGCTTTTGCTCAAGGCGTTAAAATATTCGTATGTAAAAAGATTGGCGACCCCGGTAATCCAGGGGTCTGAGACAGCGGAAACGATTACGTCGTACTTTTTCTTTCCAGCAAACAGAAAACTTCTACCGTCCGCGATATGGAGCTTTACCCTTGGGTCGGACAGAGCATTATTGTTAGCCTCCTTGAAGAAACCGGCGGCCTCGACGACAGCCTTTTCTATCTCAATAACATCGAGATTCTTCAGCGGATAGTATTCCATGGCACCGAGCGTTACCCCGGCGCCGAGCCCCACGAGGAGCGCCTCGCCGGGGACGCCCTTATGAAGCAATATTGGAATATGCCCGAGGACTGACCATCCCTCGGGCGGCCTTCCGTTTATGGAGAAGGCCTCCTGTTTGCCGTTGGCCTGATAGGTCCTTATTGTTTTGTTATTCTCATGACGCTCTCGCACGGTGATAACCGCGTTTATGCCTTCCCTGTAATACAGAAGTCTTTCCGCACCTTCGCCCTTCCTGATGAAATCCACATCCTTTTTCTCGACGGCGTTGACATAGAACCCCGTCGTCATCACCGTCCTCTCCCACGGGGGCAGGCTCAGCGCGGCGACAGAGAAGACCGCAAGGAGTGAGACTGTAACGGCCCCTCTAAAGGCGAGCCTCATGTCTGTGAAGTTCAAGATAACGACGGCTATCATGATATTAAGGGCCGTTGTTATGACAACCCCTGTTTGAACCCCGTATAAGGGTATGAGTATAAACCCTCCCACAAAAGAGCCGAAGATAGCGCCTGCGGTATTGAAAAAATATAACTCCCCTATGTTCCTGCCCACCGTCTTAAGTTCCTTCGTATATATCCTCCCCACAAGGGGAAATATGGCGCCCATGGAAAGCGTGGGGATTAGCATGATGGTGGCGCAGAGGGCAAACTGGAGGATATGGAAGAACAAAAACTTTTGTGCGAACGCGGCCTTGAGGTTATAGAAGATAAAGGGGAGTTCTTTATAGATGAATATGGAAAAGAGGCTTGTAAACCCTATCACCGCCTCAAGGATGCCGAACCAGACAAGCGGCCTCTTTAACCTGTCCACTAAAGAGGCGAAGAGGATGCTGCCGAGCCCTATGCCCGCAAGAAAGGTTGCCAGCATCACCGTAAAGGCATATACCGAGGAGCCGAGCACAAGGGCGAATACACGTGTCCACAGGACCTCGTAGGCAAGGCTGCAAAAACCGGAGAGGGCGAATGAGGCCATTATCATAAGGTTTAAATTCCATACTCCCTCTGAGGGCTCTTCGGCGGCAAGGGTATGGACGGACGAAGGCCCGGCGGCGGCTGAGAGGGCTGAAGCCCTTTGTCCGGACCTGAAAATGATAAAGATCAAGACCCCTACCAGAATGTCGACCGCCCCGGCGGTGTAGAGAGTAGTCTTCAAGCCGAGGAAGTAAAGCAGGAAAAACCCGGCGGCCAGGCAACCGATCACAGCGCCTATGGTATTGACGGCGTAGGGGATCGCCGTATGGAAACCGACCCTGCCGGAAGAGGAGGCAAGATATTTCACAAGCACGGGGAGCGTTCCGCCCATAAGGGTGGTGGGTATTATAAGCGCTGAGAAGGAAAGTATGAACTGCGTAAATTCAAAACCCGCATACTCCATACCGGCCCCGCCCCCGGAAAAACTTACATACAGGTCCCTTACGATGAGAAAGACCTCAGGCGAAAGGACGCAGTAGAGGCCGAGAGCCACCTCGATCAACGCGTATACCATTAGAGGCACCGGCCTTCTGTCCACGACCCGGCCGAATATAAGGCTGCCGAGGGCAAGGCCCGCCATAAAGGTTACAAGGACCGTTGTTATAGCAAACTGTGTTGAGCCGAAAGCAAGGATAAGTAACCTTATCCATACAAGCTCGTAGACAAGACCCGTCAGTCCCGTCACGAAAAAAAACAGGAGTATAAGACTATTTGAACCGGTGTTTTGGAGTTTCAACTGATTGAGGTCAGACATAGAAGGGAATTTTAGTCTTCTTGAGTAAAATATTACCGCAGACCCGCGGGTAGCGCCAATGGCAAATGGACCCGGCCGTATTAAAGCCGACTGCCTCTCGGGGGCTGAATCCTTTGTTCTTCGCCTTAAAAGGTAAAACTCGTATCTTTTTTATCTTATCACGAAAACAAGGGATATTAAAAGGTTTTATGCCCTAAAAGACAAAGGGTCTACGAATGGAAACCGGCGCCGGGGTTTTTTATGTATTGCCTTTTTAATAATTTTTATGTTATTCTTTCCTTCAAAATATATTATATTTAATACCTTAAAAACCGGAAAAAGGGGGATAAATGAGCCGCAAAAGATCCTTCAAGAGTAAATTTTTTTATTCAAAAATATTTTTGTTAATAGCCTTTCTGGCCCTGCCTTCGCTTATATTCAGCGGGTGCTCCAAGGCGAAAGATGAAAAAACCGCGGCTCAGAAGACGGCCCGGGAAGTCCCCGCTGACCAGGCGAGAGAACATTTCAACAAGGGCGTAAAATTCTCCATAATGGGCAAATTCGATGAGGCGATAGAGGAGTACAAAAAGACCATTGAGTTGAACCCGAAGAGCGCGGAGGCATACAACAACCTCGGCTTCGCCTATCTCGACAAGGGCGACATTGACAACGCCATAAAGAGCCAGCAAAAGGCCATTGAGGCAAATAAGAACCTTGCCAACGGTTACTACGGGCTCGCCCTCGCCTTTGAGAAAAAAGGGAACAAAAAAGAGGCGCTCAAGAACTGGAACGAGTACATAAAGAGGGTAGACCCCAAGAGCAGGTGGTACGCCAAGGCAAAAGAGAGGATAGAGGCGCTCAAGGGAAAGAAGAAGTAAAGGGGCGGAGGCGACCTCTTTATTTATACGCCTGAAGTATCTTTGCCGTTATATAAAGCAATAAAGGGAAAAATCCGGGGTCCGGATTTTTCCCTTTTTAAATCAGCCTCTCCCCTTAATCCCCCTCGCCCCCCATTTCTTAAAGGGGCAGGAATGTCCCCTCCTTTTCAAGGAGAGGGCCGGAGGGGGTACAAGGGGTTACTTGAAGGGGTTCTTTACTATTATAGCGTCTTCCCTCCCGGCCCCCACGGAAACCATCCAGGTCTTGAGGCCCGTAAGCTCTTCTATCCTCTTTAAATAGGCCCGGGCCTTTGCGGGCAGTTTCCTCAAACTCTTAATTCCCTGTGTGGGGGCCATCCACCCGTCCATTACCTCGTAGACCGGTTTACATTGGGTGAGTATCGCCGTCTCGGTGGGAAAATCGTCTATGGTCTTCCTTCTGTAGCGGTACCCCGTGCATATCTTTATCTTCTTTAGACTATCAAGGACGTCGAGTTTGGTGACGATAAGGCCGTCGAGGCCGTTTACCCTCACGGCGTACCTCAAGGCCGCGGCGTCGAGCCAGCCGCACCTGCGGGGCCTGCCCGTAGTCGCCCCGAACTCCCCACCCTTCTCACGGAGCCTCTCAGCCTCTTTGCCGTCCAGTTCCGTAGGGAAGGGCCCCTCGCCCACCCTCGTCGTATAGGCCTTTGTGATACCTAAAGAGAGGTCGAGCTTCGTAGGCCCTATGCCGCTCCCGGTGGCCGCGCCGCCGGCAACGGTGTTGCTCGACGTCACATAGGGATAGGTGCCGTGGTCAAGGTCAAGGAGGGTGCCCTGCGCCCCCTCAAATAGTATCTTTTTCTTTGCCTTTATAGCGCTGTCAAGGAAGAGGGAAGTGTCGGTGATATGGCGCGCGACCTTTGAGGCGAGAGCACGGTACCTGTGGTATATCTCATATATCTCGTAGGGCTCTTCATGGAGCACATTACGTATGTAATGGTTCTTTGTGAGGAGGTTTTCCTTTAACTTGTTTCTGAAGACCTCTTCGTTCAAGAGGTCCCCGCACCGGACCCCGCACCTTGAGGCCTTGTCTTCGTAGGCCGGGCCTATGCCCCTCTTGGTGGTGCCTATCTTTAAATCCCCCCGTAGCCGTTCCCTGGCGGCGTCCAGAGTTTTATGATAGGGCATTATAAGGTGGGCGTCTTTACTTATAAGGAATTTATCGGGTTGAAAGAGTTTTTTCCTCTTAAGGATATCTATCTCCGAGACGAGGACATCGAGGTCGACAACCACCCCGCCACCGATGACGCAGGTCTTGCCGGCATGGAGTACGCCTGAAGGGATCAGATGAAAGATGAATTTTTCGCCGTCGGCGATAACGGTATGGCCCGCGTTATTGCCGCCCTGGAATCTGACGATTATATCAGCGTCGCTACTCAGTATGTCTACAACCTTCCCCTTGCCCTCATCCCCCCACTGAGCCCCCACTATAACGATATTTTTCGCCATGCCTCTAACACCCTTAGTTGTAATTCCAATGGTTTTTTCCGCTCAGGGATTGCGCTCCAGCGCGCCGACTATATTCTCCATATCAAAGGCAAAACCCGTGGCGGCGCTTCTAAAGCCGTACCTCTCAAGAAGGTCGTCGTATCTCCCGCCGCTTAAGAGAGGTTTGCCGAAACCCGTGGCAAAACCCTCGAATATGATGCCGGTATAATAATCGAATCCGCGCACCTCGCCGAGGTCTATCGTAACGAAATCAGACAAACCCCTCCCGGTGATAATATCAAAGACGCTCTGGAGGTTTCCGAGAACCTCTTTAGTGGAATCTTCTTTCGCGAACCCCGCGGCCTCTTTAAAGACCTCCCTTTCCCCGTAAAGGGTCGTAAGGCTGAGGAGCATCTTTTTTTCACCGGAACCAAGCCCTTTGCCGGCCCCCTCGAGGACGGCCTCAAGGCCCGAAAAGTCCTTTAATGCGATATGCTCCCTTATCTTCTGCCTTACATCTTCCTCTATGTCAAGGGCCGAGAGGACCGTCCTCAAAAACCCCACGTCACCTATATCTATCTTGAAATTCTTAAGCCCCGTTGCCCGGAGCGCCTCTATGGCCATGGAGATCATCTCGGCGTCGGCCTCGGCCGACGCCTCCCCTGATACGTATTCGGCCCCTATCTGAATGACCTCCCGGCTTTTGGAGCGGTTTGGGCCCACGTACCTGATGACGCTCTCGTTATAACACAGTTTAAGGGGCAGGTCGCAATCCCTCATCCTCGTGGCCACGACCCTCGCGATCTGGGAAGTAATATCGGGCCTGATGGCCACGACACGGCCCGTAGAGGGGTCTATGAACTTCAGCACACTGTCTTTAAGGTTTTCTCCCATACCGAGGGAAAGTACGTCAACGTATTCAAGCAGCGGGGTAATAATCCTTTTAAACCCATTACGCTCGAATACCGAAAGTATGGAGGCGGCCGCGTTCTCAATCTTGCCGGCCTCTTCGGGGAGTATATCTCTTACGCCCTGAGGGAGCGATATGGCGGGTGGGGACTTCATGGCCTCATAGCCCTATTTTCCAGATAGTATTTTTACAAAGACTCAGCGCCCCTTATCAAAGCTTTATAAGCCGTGCCGATATAATAGAGGGGAGTTTTAATATCTTCTCTATAAGCCCCTTTGACAGAGGGGTGTCTATATTCCACACGCTCACCGCACCGCCGCCCACGGCCTGTCTGCCGAGATGGAGCCTCGCTATGTTTATCTTGTTATCGGCAAGGAGCATGCCCACATTTCCTATGACGCCGGGCTTGTCCTCGTTATTGAGGAGGAGCAAAAACCCTTCGGGCACGGCGTCAAGGAAGAACTGGTTTATCCTTACTATTCTGGGCTCGCGTTTGCCGAAGAGGGCGCCCTCGACAAGGTTCTCCTCGTCCTTTGTCTTTACCTTTATGGTTATGGAGCTCGAAAAATCGGTACTCCTCGAGCTCTTTGTCTCTACGACCTTGATGCCCCTTTCCCTCGCCACAAGCGGGGCGTTTACAAAGTTCACGTACATGTCAAGGACCTGGTCAAGGAGACCCTTGATACAGGCTATCGTTATGGAGGTCACGTCGAAGTCCACAACATCCCCGCTATACTCCACCGTAATCTCCTCTATGCCGCCGCTCAGGATCTGGCCCTGGAAGCTCCCGATCTTTTCACCCAGCGAGACATAAGGGCCGAGGGAGGCCAGGAGCTCGGCGGGCACGGACGGAACATTCACCGCGTTCCTGATGGTGCCTGTGAGGAGATAGTCGGATATCTGCTCGGCCACGGCAACGGCCACGTTCTCCTGCGCCTCTGTCGTGGAAGCTCCGAGGTGGGGGGTGAGCACCGCCTCGTTAAGCGCGAGAAGGGGGTTGTCGGATTCGGGCGGCTCCTTTTCAAAGACGTCAAAGGCCGCTCCCGCCACCGTATTCTCCTTAATCGCCTCGGCAAGGTCGGCCTCGTTTACAATCCCGCCCCTTGCGCAGTTTATTATCCTCACGCCTTTTTTCATCTTCTTGAAGGCGTCTTTGTTCAAAAGGTTCTTCGTCTCTTTTGTAAGGGGCACGTGAATCGAAATAAAATCACTCCTTGAGAAAAGCTCATCCATTGTAACAAGGGTTATGCCGATCTTGTCAGCCGCCTCTTCGGATATAAAAGGGTCATAGGCGATGACATTCATCTTGAGCCCGATGGCCCTCGACGCCACCACACTCCCGATATTTCCCACGCCGAGTATCCCGAGGGTCTTTGCGGTAACTTCCGTGCCCTGAAATTTCTTCTTCTCCCATTTGCCGCTCTTCATGGAGGCCGTGGCCTGGGGGATATTCCTCGCCAGGGCCAGCATCATGGATACGGCGTGCTCGGCGGTGGTGATGGTGTTGCCTCCAGGCGTATTCATCACCACTATGCCCTTTTTCGTCGCCTCGGCCACATCGATATTGTCCACGCCAGTGCCGGCCCGGCCTATTACCTTCAGATTTTCCGCGGCCTCTAATATCTCGGGCGTGACCTTTGTGGCGCTCCTTACGACAAGGGCGTGAAACCCCTTTATCTTCTCCTTGAGCTGGTCGGGCTTGAGCCCTGTCGAGACCTCGCATTCGAGTCCCGGCTTTGATTTAAAAATATCAACCGCCTTCTCGGAAAGGTTGTCGCTTATAAGTATCTTCATTATTAAAAACCCTCTCTTAATATTTCTTCCGCCGCCGCCACACCCCTGCCGAATTCAACGCCGTAGCCGAACTTTTTAAGGGCCATCTCAATGGCCGAGAGGGCGATTATCATGTCAAAGGTGTCTGTATAGCCGAGGTGGGCGATCCTGAATATCTTTCCCTTCAGGTGGTCCTGGCCGCCGGCCATTGTCACGCCCATGTCGTCTCTCATGTACTTCACAAAAGCGGCGCCGTCGACACCTTCGGGCACGTATACGCCTGTTGCGGCGCTGCTTGGGTTTTCAGGGGCGAGGAGCTTAAGGCCAAGCGCCTCTGCGCCGGCGCGGGCCGCCCTCGCGAGGCGGTCGTGCCTTTCGAAGACCTCTTGAAGCCCCTCTTCCTTTATTAGCCTTAACGACTCCCTCAGTCCTATTACAAGAGATACGGCCGGCGTATAGGCCGTTGTATCCTTACCCAGATTTTTAAGTTCCTTCTTAAAATCGAAATAATACCTCGGGCATTTGGACTTTTCCTGAAAGGCCCACGCCTTTTTACTGAGCGCCGCGAAGGCAAGCCCCGGCGGCAGCATCAACGCCTTCTGGGACCCGGAGACAAGGACGTCTATCCCCCACTCGTCCATGGGCACATCAAAGACCCCTACGGCCGTTATCCCGTCCACAACGGTAAGGCAGTCTCTATCCCCTGTAAGGGCCGCTATCTCTTTAACGGGGTGGGCGACGGTAGTCGAGGTCTCGCTCGCCTGCATTAAGACCCCCCTCACCCCGGCGTTCGCGTCAAGGAGCTTTTTCACCTCGTCAACTTCCACGGCCTTGCCCCATTCAACCTTAATCCAGTGGACCTTGAGGCCGTAGGCCTCTGAAATCTGACCCCACCTCTCGCCGAACTTTCCACCGTTTACCACAATTACCTCATCTCCCGGCGAAAAGAGGTTTGTTATAGAGCCTTCCATGGCCCCCGTGCCTGAAGAGGCGAGCATCAGGACGCCCTCTTCGGTCTGGAATACGTATTTTAAAAGCCCGGCCGTCTCCCTGAAGATTTCCGAAAACTGCGGGGTCCTGTGGTGGACTACAGGGGCGGCCATGGCCAGAAGCGTCGAGTCGGGCACAGGCGTGGGCCCGGGTGCGAGCAGGTATTTCTTTCTCATTATCCTAAAAACCTCCCTCTGGGATTTCGTGAAGTCCGATAAAAATATAAGTAACTTACAGGGTTGAAACGATAAAAAAACAGACGGCAGACCACGGCCGCCCGGCCGTGGTTTGGAGATATCGCGTCCCCGGCTGCGCCCCCCACTCCGCCCCCACTCCGCCCCCCACTGCGTCCCCGGCTGATACGGATATACTCTTGAATTTAAGCTGAGACAGACTTCAAAAACTATCAAAAGGGCCGTTTAATGTCAAGGGGCAAGGGGTCCGCTGAATTTCAAAAACCCCTCATCAGGACAAAGGCTTCAAAGAGGCATGCACTCTTATTAAAAAACCGGGCCGGAAGGGCGAAAAATCATTCTCCCTTTAAAGCCCGGGTCATAAGTTCGTAGACGGCCTCCTCGGGGGGTTTGTCCTCGTAGAGAACTGAGTAAACGCCTTCGGTAATAGGCATATCGACACCCTTTTTACGGGCAAGGGCCCTTACCGCGCCGGAGGTCTTAAACCCCTCGGCGACCATCGTCATGGCTTCCACCACGTCGCCGGGCCTTTTTCCCGCCCCTATTTTAAGCCCCAGCGTATAGTTTCTGCTCAAAGGGCCGGTGCATGTAAGCACAAGGTCGCCGAGCCCCGAGAGGCCGGAGAAGGTAGCCGGGTTAGCCCCGAGCTCGGCCCCGAGCCTCGACATCTCCGCGAGGCCCCTCGTAATAAGGGCCGCCCTGGCGTTATAGCCGAGGCCCAGTCCGTCTGAGATCCCCGAAGCTATGGCAATGACGTTTTTTAATGCGCCGCCAAGCTCCACGCCTGTTACGTCGGGGTTTGTGTAAACCCTGAAGTATGCCGTTGAGAAGACCTCCTGAACGGTCCTGGCCGCCTCGGGCGAGCCGGAAGAGGCTGTAACCGCCGTGGGAAGCCTCCTTGACACCTCTTTGGCGAAGGACGGCCCCGAAAGGGTGGCAACCCTTACCTTCTTATCCTTGAGCACGTCCCTGATTACAGCCGAAGGCCTCATAAGCGTCTCTCCCTCTACCCCCTTTGTAGCGCTTACGACCAATGCGCCCGTAGGAATAAACTCCGCGGCTTCCTTAAAAACATCCCTTACTCCGTGGGAGGGGACGACGTTTACAATAATTTTTTTCTCCTTAAGGGCCTCTTTCAGCGAACCCTCGGCCTTTAAATTCGCGGAGAGTTTTACGCCGGGTAAAAACATTCTGTTCTCGCCCGTGTCCCGAATCCCGGCCACGACCTCAGCTTCCCTCGCCCACAGGACCACCTCATAATCTTTCCTTGCGAGAAGGTCGGCAAGGGTCGTGCCCCAGCTCCCGGCCCCTATAACACAGATTTTTTCTCCCCTCATCTGTACCTTCTCCGCCTCCTGGAGCTTTTCTCGCGCATCCTCTTCCTTATCCAATCCATGCTCGCGATTACGGCCTCCTTGTTGGGATATTCACCCTTAAGGGTCTCGAGGACGGCCAACGCCTCCTTGAGCCTGTCGGCCTCCTCAAGGGCCTTGGCGAGGTTGAAACGGGCCTTAAAAGCGATTTCCGGGTCCGGGACAGCCGAAATCGTCTCCTCGTAGGCGTCTATGGCCTTATTGGAATCCCCCTCGAGGTAGTATGTGTTCGCCCTGAGAAGATAGGCCTTCGCTATGATATCCTCGCTGCTGGCGCTCTCGAGCAGTTCGTTTATCTCGGCCCTGGCCTGCATAAAATCGTTCATCTTGAAATATTCCTCGGCGATAATGTAACGGTACCTTTCCCCCTCAAGGGGGTCCTTGATGTTGTCGAGCATCCATTGATACTGCTCTACTGCCTTTGTGTGGTCACCGTCCGCCGAATATATATCCGCGAGGTCACGCCGTGCTGAAAAGGCCGCGGGGCTTTCCGGATATACGGAGATCAGAGTGTAATAAACATCTATGGCCTTTCTCTTGTCTCCAAGAAAATGGCCGTAGATGTAGGCTATCCTGTACCAGCTCTTCGGGGCATAGGGGGTGAGCTGAAAATTATTGGCGATATAATCATATTTTTCGATGGCCTCGGTGAACCGGCCGCCGCCAAAATCCTGCTCAGCCTTCTTGAATCTCTCGGCGGCTCTCTCCGAGCCGCACCCTGTAAGACAAAAACAGAAAAAGGCAAAAAGCGTCAAACATAAAAAATGTTTTATGCCGGCCCCCGGCCGGGGGAAACGGGCAGCCATCTCTTTTCCCGCATACAAGGAAAAGGGGTAAGGTTGGCTAACCCCGTAAAAACGAAGATGTCTTGAAAAAATCATTCCTTTTCAGCGATAAGGGCGATGCCGATGACCTTCTCTTCTTCTTCTATATCCATAACCCTTACACCCTGAGTGCTCCTTCCGATTACCGATATATCCCGCGCGCCTATCCTTATAATCTTGCCCTCTGTCGTGGTAATCATAAGCTCATCGGAATCGGTTACCTTCGCCATACCTGCCACGGGGCCGTTCTTTCCGGTAATCTTGATATTTATAATGCCGCTTCCGCCCCTTTTCTGCGCCCTGTAGGCTGAAAACTTTGTCCTCTTGCCGTAGCCGCGCTCAGTTACCGTGAGGATTGAGGAGGAAGCGTCCACCGTCTCCATCGATATGACCCTGTCGAGCTTGGCGAGCCTTATGGCGCGCACCCCCCTCGCCTGCCGTCCCATCTCCCGCACCTCGGATTCGTCAAAGCGGATCGCCTGACCGAGCCTTGTGCCTAAAAATATCTCCGCGCTTCCGTCGGTAAGTCTCGCCGAGATAAGATTATCGCCGCTGTCCAGTGTCAGCGCGATAAGGCCCCCGGAACGTATATGCGAAAAACTCTTGAGGTCCGTCTTTTTTATTATACCCTTTTCGCTCGCCATTACGATGAACCTGCCCTCTTCAAAATCATGGACCGGCAGGAAGGCCGTAATCTTCTCGCCGGGCGAGACGTTGAGGATATTCACTATGGCCTTGCCTCTCGCGGCCGCGCCCGCCTGCGGGATGTCATATACCTTGAGGGAATAGGCCTTGCCCCTGTCGGTGAAGAAGAGGATGTTGGAGTGCGTTGAGGAGATGAAGAGGTCGCTCACCACATCCTCGTCCTTGGTGGTCATGCCCCTCTTGCCCTTGCCGCCCCTTTTCTGTATCCTGAATAGCGAGGTGGGGGTCCTCTTTATGTAACCGCTGTGAGAGATGGTCACGACCATATCCTCAACGGCTATAATATCCTCTATGGTTATCTCGCCGGTATCCTCTATTATCTCTGTTCTCCGCTCGTCTGAGTACCTCTTTTTTATCTCCCCCAGTTCTTCAACTATCAACTTCATAAGGAGGGGTTCGCTGGCGAGCACCGCCTCGAGGGACTTTATAAGTTTCAGGGTTTCCCTGTATTCCTTTATAATCTTATCCCTTTCAAGGGCCGTAAGCCTCTGGAGCCTCATGTCGAGTATGGCCTGGGCCTGCACCGGCGATAGTTTAAAGTTCTTTACAAGGCCCGCGTTCGCGTCCTTCGGGGACTTTGAGGCGCGTATCAGTTTTATTACCCTGTCGAGGTTATCCAGGGCTATCTTCAGCCCTTCAAGGATATGGGCCCTCTCTTTCGCTTTGTTGAGGTCAAATACGGTCCTCCTCGTAACGACCTCTTTTCTCGACCTTATAAATTCCTTTAAAAGTTCAAGGAGCGTAAGGACGCGGGGCCGTCCGTCCACGATGGCGAGGTTTATGACACCGAAAGAGGTCTTCATCTGGGTATGGAGATAGAGGTTGTTAAGTACCACCTCGGGGACCTCGTCCCTCTTGAGTTCCACAACCACCCTCATGCCGTCCCTGTCCGACTCGTCACGCACATCGGAGATCCCCATTATCTTCTTATCCCTTACAAGGGTGGCTATGGACTCTATGAGCCGTGATTTATTGACCATGTAGGGGATCTCTGTTATGACTATCGCCTGACGCCCGGTCCTCGGGTGCTCCTCTACGGCCGCCCTGGCGCGTAGATGCAATACGCCTCTACCCGTGGTGTATGCGTCCCTGATCCCCTTTGTACCGTAGATAATGCCGCCTGTGGGAAAATCCGGGCCGGGCACGAATTTTAAAAATTCCTTTTGAGAGGCGCCGGGCTTCCCTATGAGATAAATAAGGGCGTCTATTATCTCTGAGAGGTTATGGGGGGGCATGTTGGTGGCCATGCCGACGGCGATGCCCGACGAACCGTTTACAAGGAGGTTGGGGAAGGCGGCGGGCATGACCTGCGGCTCTTTGAGGGACTCGTCGTAGTTGGGGGAAAAATCCACCGTCTCTTTTTCTATATCCTTCAGGAGCTCGCCCGCGAGCCTCGCCATGCGCACTTCCGTATATCTCATAGCCGCCGGCGGGTCCCCGTCTATGGAGCCGAAGTTGCCCTGCCCGTCTATAAGGGGGCACCTCAGGGAGAAATCCTGCACCATCCTCGTTATGGCGTCATATACCGCGGCGTCTCCATGGGGATGGAACTTTCCTATTACGTCTCCCACGACGCGCGCCGACTTTTTATAGGGTTTGTTCCACTCAACCCCCATCTCGTGCATGGCGAAGAGGATCCTTCTGTGCACGGGCTTGAGCCCGTCCCTTACGTCAGGAAGCGCCCTGCCCACAATCACACTCATGGCGTAGTCCAGGTAGGACTTCTTCATCTCGTCTTCGATGTAAACGGGGACCTGTTCCCGGGCCGCCCTTGCTCCGCTGTTCAAATACTTCCTCCTGATTTTTTAAAAAATTTTCTTACAGGCTGTGGAGCCAGTGCCCGTAATCCTTGTTCTTTCCTTTTACAATGTCGAAAAATGTGGACTGAATCTCCTTTGTTACCGGGCCGGGACGACCGTCCCCTATGGCCCTTCCGTCAACCTCCCTTATGGGGGTGATTTCGGCGGCGGTACCGGTAAAAAAGGCCTCGTCGGCCGTGTAGAGTTCGTCGCGCGTGAACTTCTCCTCTGTAATTTCAATCCCCATGTCCCCGGCTATGGTAAGGACCGAACCCCTCGTAATCCCGTTAAGGACGGAAGTAAGGGGGGTGGTCTTAATCCGCCCGTCCTTTACCATAAAGACGTTCTCACCGCTCCCCTCGGAGACGTACCCTTCGGTGTCGAGCATAAGCGCCTCGTCAGCGCCCGCGGCCACGGCCTCCCTCTTGGCGAGAATGGAGTTGACATAACTTCCCGTCACCTTCGCCTTTGTCATGGAGCTGTTCACGTGGTGGCGGGTGTAAGAGGAGACCTTTACCCTTATCCCCTTTTTAATCGCCTCTTCCCCGAGATACGCCCCCCAGGGCCATGCCGCTATAGAGACCTTTACGGGATTTTCCTTGGGAAAGAGCCCCATGCTCCCCGCGCCGAGATAGACGAGAGGCCTAATGTACCCCTCTTCAAGCCCGTTGGCCTTCAATGTCTCGACTATTGCGGAGTTTATCTCATCGGTGGTAAAGGGGATCTTCAGCATAACGATATGTGCCGAGGCGAAGAGCCTTTCAGTATGTTCAGCGAGCCTGAACACGGCGCCCCCGCCTCCGGCGCGTTTGTAGCACCTGATACCCTCAAAGACGCCGAGGCCGTAATGGAGGCTGTGGGTAAGGACATGCACGTTGGCGCTGTCCCAGTCAACGAGGGTCCCGTCCATCCATATCTTTTTACCCTTTTCCATTTATCAAAACTCCGTTATAAAATTTTTCGTACAAACAATCTTTCTTACGCCGCTTTAGCGCACAAGAAAACCGCCGCCGCGAACCAGTTGCAGGTAAACAAGAACCCCTATCCACCCTCCTCCTTGAACCCCTCTTTAAAGGTCTCGGTAAAGGCCGGCTCACGGGTGCCGCCCTTCAGCATTACGCAGTTGCCGTCAAAGACCGTTCCCTCTCCTATGATGAGGTTAGGGGTCTTGAGCTCACCGAAGAGTTTTGCCGGCGCCTGGAGCTCGACCCTGCTCGTGGCCTCGAGCGTCCCCTTGACCTCGCCGGTAATAACAGCGGTGTCCACCTTGATGTCGGCCTCCACAAAGGCGCCCTCGCCGACAACAAGCGTACCCGTTGAATCTATCTCCCCCTTGAAGCTCCCGTCTATCCTCACCGTCTTCTCAAAACTGAGCTTCCCCTCCACCTTCATCCCCTTGCCTATAAACCCGGTTATATCGAAGTCCTCTTTACCATCTTCCTTGCCGAACATATCTTTTCCACCCTCCTCGTCAATTAACGTTGAATGGATTTTCATTATGATATCTTAAACGTACGCCCCTCAGGGGCCCTTAAAAGCGCCGTTATTTTCTTTCCGGGAATCCGCCCCCCCGGTGGCCGGCCAAAAAGTTTAACATACAATAATCAAAAAATTCAAAGGGCGCTGATTGAGCGGAGAAGCTCTATAACCCTCTCCCTTTCAGCCGTCGAATAATAGAGTATCTCAACACGGCCCTTTCCTCTCTTTTCTATTATCTTTATCTTTGTGCCGAAGATACGCCTCAGTTCCTCCTCAAGAGGGGCCTGAAGGGGGTTGGCGGCAGCGCCTTTCTTTTTGCGGGTCTTTACCCCACCGGCTGAAGCGAGCTTTTCAGCCTCCCTTACGTTAAGGTTTTTATGCACAATAACCCTGCAGAGCTCGATCTGCGCGGCGCGCCCTTCAAGAGAAAGCACCGCCCTGGCGTGGCCCATGGTAATGGAGCCTTTAACGAGTTCTTCCCTTACCTCCACGGGAAGGTTCAAGAGCCTCAGGTAATTCGCCACAGTGGCCCTGTCCTTACCGACCTTCCGGGCAACCTCTTCCTGCGTAAGCCCGAAGCCCACAAGACTCCTGTATGCCTCCGCCTCCTCTATGGCGTTGAGGTTTTCCCTCTGTATATTCTCTATTATGGCGAACTCAAGGCTCTCCTCGTCGGTAGCCTCAACAATAACGGCCGGGACCTCGCTGAGGCCGGCGATCTTTGCCGCCCTCCACCTCCTCTCCCCGGCTATAAGCTCAAAACCACCCGAAGCGCGGCTCCTTCTTACCACAACAGGCTCTATAATACCTTTTTCCTTGATGGAAGAGGCGAGTTCCCTAAGAGCGGCCTCACTAAAGGTCCTTCGCGGCTGAAGCGCGTTAGGGCTTATATCCGCTATGGGACAGTCTTTATATTTTTCCGGCCCTGGGGCCGCCTCCGGCCCGGCGGACTGGCCTAAAAGCGCGTTAAGCCCCCTCCCAAGAACCCTTTTTTTGTTCGGCATAAAGACCTCTTTTGTATGTAACTATTTGATTTTATTAGTTATTTTTTGAAACAGAACTATTATCTCTATTGATAAGCTCCTTTGCGAGCTCCATGTAACTTACGGCCCCCCTTGACTGGATATCGTATAGAAGCACCGGCTTTCCAAAGGAGGGGCTCTCGCTTATACGCACATTCCTGGGGATAATGGTGGAAAAGGCCCTGTCGCCGAAGTGCTCCCTTATATCGTCAACAACCTGATGGGCGAGCCTGTTTCTTGAATCGAACATGGTAAGGAGCACCCCCTCTATATCGAGGGCCGGGTTCAGCCTGCTCCTTATAAGCTCTATGGTCCTCGTTATCTGGCTTATTCCCTCGAGCGAATAATACTCGCACTGCAGAGGTATAATGACAGAATCAGAGGCAACGAGGGCGTTTACCGTTAGGAGGCTCAACGAGGGCGGGCAGTCGATAAAGATATAATCGAACATCTCCGTCACGTCCCTGACGCATTCCTTTAGCCTGTATTCCCTCATGGGGTCGTCTACGAGCTCAACCTCGGCCCCGATAAGGTCTATGCTCGAAGGGGCAACCTTCAGGAAACCAAGCTCGGTGTTTTTAAGAAGCGTCTCTAACTCAGCGTCCTTTATAAGGGCCCTGTAAATACCGCCGGAGCCGTTCTTCTCCACGCCCACGCCGCTCGTGGCGTTGCCCTGCGGATCAAAGTCAACGAGGAGCACTCTCCTTTCGGCAACGGCGAGGGAGGCGGCGAGATTTACGGCAGTCGTCGTCTTTCCAACGCCGCCCTTCTGGTTTGCAACTGCAATTACTCTTCCCATAACGGGATGAGTTTAACACATACCTTTTAAGAAAAAAAGGGTTTTTACGGCCGGTGCGAACGTGGATATTCATAAAAAGGGTTTTTAC
>JBHHVI010000020.1:0-29475 GCA_046754225.1 Thermodesulfobacteriota bacterium
AGACACCCGGCTTGTTAGGGCTTATTGGATTTTATGACTGACGCAAAAAGACCATTTTTTAAAAAGACGGCGATTATAGGCGTGGGTCTTATCGGCGGCTCCCTCGCCATGGTAATGAGAGAAAAGGGGATCTCAGGGACTATAACCGGTATAGGGCGTGGCCCGGAGAACCTAAAGACGGCTCTTAAAATGGGGCTCGTCGATGAAGTGACGACGGATTTGACGGAAGGCGTCCGTGGTGCGGACCTTGTTATAGCGGCCGTGCCCGTTCAGAAGATTTCGGAAGTGATAAAAAAGGCCCTGCCGGCCTTAACGCCTCCATGTATAATCACCGATGTGGGGAGCGTAAAAAAGGCAGTAATCGACGCGGTGGAGCCGCTCCTCACCGACGGGATAGACTACGTGCCGGCCCATCCCGTGGCGGGCACCGAGGAGTCAGGGGCGTCCGCCGCCTTCGCCGAGCTTTTCGAGCAGAGACTCTGCATCGTGACCCCTACCGGCAAAACAAGCCCGGCCGCCCTTTCCACGGTAAAGGCCCTGTGGCGGGAGGCAGGCTCAAAGGTGGTTCAAATGGAGCCGTCCGCCCACGACAGGGTCTTTTCGGCCGTAAGCCATCTTCCCCATGTCGTGGCCTATACCCTTGTAAATACCGTCGCCGGCGGGGACGGAAGGGAGCTGCTGAAATTTTCAGCCGGCGGCTTCAGGGACTTTACGCGCATAGCCTCGAGTTCGCCTGAGATGTGGACGGACATTTGCGCCATGAACAGGGACTTTTTATTAGAGATGATAGATAAATTTCAATTTAATCTCGACAGATTGAAAAAACTCATAAAGGACGGGGACTTGGGCGGAGTGCGCGAGGAGTTCGAGAAGGCCAAGACGATACGTGACTCAATCCTCTAACCCCCGCCACGCTGCCGGTACTTTGTAAAGATGAAACCTCAGGAAAATGTAAGGGTCGGCCCCGCAAAGGGACTCAGGGGAGAGCTGAGGGTGCCCGGTGACAAGTCCATTTCCCACAGGGCCGTCATCCTCGGCTCCATCGCCGAGGGGCAGACCCGTGTCAGGGGGCTCCTCGAGGGCAGAGACACGCTGGCGACTATCTCCGCCTTCAGGGCCATGGGCGTCGGTTTTGAGCGTCAAGAGACGGCGCTCACGATTGAGGGCAGGGGGCTCAAGGGCCTTGATGAGCCCGGTGATGTTATCGACGCTCAGAACTCCGGCACCACGGCGCGCCTCTTAACGGGGCTTCTATCGGCCCAGGATTTTTTCTCCGTTATAACGGGTGACGGGTCTTTAAGAGAAAGGCCGATGGGGAGGGTGGTGGACCCTCTAAAGAGCATGGGCGCGTCGATAGCCGGCAGAAGGGGGGCGACGAGACTGCCTCTGGCCATATCGCCGGCTGCTCTCACGGGCATAAAATATTCAACGCCCGTGGCGAGCGCGCAATTAAAATCCTCGCTTCTCCTTGCGGGACTATACGCCGACGGCGAGACGCGAATCACCGAGCCGGAAAAGAGCCGGGACCATACCGAAAGGATGCTTGAGCTTTTCGGGGCGGGGATTACCGTGGAGGGCAATAGTGTAACAATAAAAAAAACCGGTGAGCTTGAGGGGACTGAAATGACCGTGCCCGGAGACCTCTCTTCAGCCGCCTTTCTTGTCGTTGGGGCCATGATAACAGAGGATTCGGAACTGCTGATCAGGGATGTGGGAGTCAACCCCACCCGTACGGGCGTTATAAAGATACTCGAAAGGATGGGAGGGGCCATTGAGGCCCGTAACGTGAGGACCATCTCTGGTGAGCCTGTCGCGGACCTCGCCATAAGGACGTCGAGCCTCACCGGGACCCTCATTAGCGGTGAGGAGGTCGTTACAGCCATAGACGAATTTCCTGTAATATGCATGGCGGCGGCCTTTGCCAGGGGCAGAACAATAATAAGCGGAGCCGGGGAATTAAGGGTGAAGGAGTCGGACAGGATATCCGCCATGGCCTCATCCCTGACGAGCCTCGGAGTTACATGCGAGGAAAGGGACGACGGCATAGTCATAGACGGCAATAAAAACGCCCCTATCGCTATAAAGGGCGCCGCCCTTGACTCCCGGGGCGACCACCGCGTGGCCATGAGCCTCGCCGTAGGGGCGCTCCGCTCCGAGTCCGGCGTGGAGATACGCGGGGCCGGGGCCGTGGACGTATCCTTCCCCGGTTTTTTTGCCCTCCTTGACAGGGCCGCGGTCTCTTAACAAAATTCTTCTCAAGGAAAGGCCTTTAACAAAACAATGGCGGCAAAACGAATAAGGGGGCCTGTTATCGCCATCGACGGGCCGAGCGGAGCCGGCAAGACCACGGTCAGCAGGCTCATCGCGGAAAAACTCGCCTATAAATACTTCGACACGGGCGCGATGTACAGGGCGCTTGCCCTGTCAATAGACGCCTCAGGCATTGATATGGACGACGGGGCGGCCATTGAAAAATTCTGCCGCGACGCTGAAATCAGCTATGACGCCTCTTCAGGGAAAGTATCAGTAAATAAAGTTGACTACACAGGCTCCATCCGCACTCAAAAAGCGGGACTCCTCGCTTCCATCATCGCGAAAAAAAGCCCGGTACGAAAAAGGCTCGTCCAATACCAGAGGGCCGTGGGCAGGGACGGCTATATCGTCATGGAGGGCAGAGACATCGGAACCGTCGTCTTTCCCGACGCGGAGATTAAATTTTTTCTCGACGCGTCGGAGAGCGCAAGGGCAAAGCGCAGACACACGGAGATAGAGCCGAAAGACGGCGGAGATATCGAGCGTACATCCATGGAGATAGCGGAGCGGGACAGGCGCGATAAATCGAGAGGGAACTCTCCTTTGAAAAAGGCGGATGACGCCATATACGTCGATACTACGGGCCTTGGTTTGGTCGAGGTAGTCGAAAGGCTATTAGGCCTCATAGAGGACAGGCTCAAGCCATGGGAGGCCGAGGGCTGACTGTGGGCCTGGCCCCGGCTTTCCTGAATGGCTTTAATGAGGCGTACCGCCTTTTGAAAACGCTGGGGGCGGGGCTGCCCAGAGGCCGGGACGACGGGCCGGATAATGGGGGAAGTATTGGAAAAAAAAGCACAAATCGGCCTAAAATGATTTGCACTTTAAAACCTGCTATGATATGTTTTATAAGTTGAAATAAAAAATTTATCGGGGGTAACTTTTTAATGTTAGAAAGAGAGGACAAAACGCATGACCAGGGAGAAGACACTGAGTTCGAAAAATTATTCGATTCGGAGATAAAGGCCTTTCGCGAGGGTGATATCGTAACGGGAACGATTGTTGAGGTAACCGGCGATACCGTTATGGTTGACATCGGATATAAGTCAGAAGGTATCCTGCCCTTAAGGGAATTTCTCGACGAGGACGGCAATCCCACTGTAAGCGTCGGCGACGAGGTAAGGGTTTATATAGAAAGGCGCGACGACGAGCACGGTTACGTCGTACTTTCCAAGAAGAAGGCGGAAGAATTAAAGGTATGGGACAAGATTGTCGAGGCCAGCGAGAAGGACCTGACCTTTGAAGGAACCGTTACACAGAGGATCAAAGGCGGGTTCTACGTTGACGTATACGGACTCACGGCGTTCCTTCCCGGCTCACAGGTGGACCTGAAGCCTGTGCGAAATCCCGACGAGCTCATCGGACAGACCTTTGAGTTCAAGGTGCTTAAATACAACCGCCGTAAAAACAATATAATCATATCAAGGCGGGCCATTCTCGAAAAAGACCGCGAAAAGCTTAAAAAGATAACAATAGAGAAGCTCGAGGAAGGCGCCGTCATGGAAGGGTTCGTAAAGAATATAACCGACTACGGAGCATTTATAGACCTCGGAGGCATTGACGGTCTTGTGCACCTGACGGATATGTCGTGGGGCAAGGTCTCGCACCCGTCACAGATCCTGAACCTCGGTGATACCGTTAATGTAAAAGTGCTCAAATATGACAGGGAGGAGGGTAAAATCTCCCTGGGCATCAAGCAGACCAGACCCGACCCGTGGGTAACGGCCGGCGAAAAGTACCCGCCCGGTTCCAGGACCGAGGGGCGTGTTGTCAATATAACCGACTACGGCGCCTTCGTGGAGCTCGAAGAGGGTCTTGAGGGACTTGTGCACATCTCGGAGATATCCTGGTCGAAGATAAAGCATCCTTCACAGAAGCTGAAGATCGGCGATAATGTGCAGGTTCAGGTCCTTGCCATAGACCCTGAAAACAGGCGCATCTCGCTGGGCATGAAGCAGGTTGAGCCGAACCCCTGGGTGGGGGCCGACGAGAGGTATCAGAAGGGGACGAAGATAAAGGGTGTTGTGAAAAACATCACAGACTTCGGTATTTTCGTAGGTGTAGAAGAGGGTATAGACGGTCTCGTCCATATATCGGATCTATCATGGAGAAAGGTGAAGCACCCTTCGGAGATTTTCAGGAAGGGCCAGGAAATTGAGGCTGTCGTCCTCAATATCGACACCGCCAACAGGCGCTTTTCTCTCTCCACCAAGCTCCTTGAAAAGAACCCCTGGGAAGGCGTGGAAGAGAGGTATAAGCCGGCGACCGTGGTAGAAGGCAAGATAACGGGCATAGCTGATTTCGGCGCATTCGTCATGCTTGAGGAGGGCCTTGAGGGGCTCATTCATATTTCCGAAATAAACAGGAGCAATAAAAAAGGCGCCGGAGTCCATGTGGGAGACACCGTGGAGGTGGAGGTGCTTAACGTGGACCCCCGGGATAATAAGATCGGGCTGAGTCTCAGGTCCGTATTGAAATCCGTGGCCCCCCTTGAGGCTGAGGCCGCCGAAGAGGCAGCCGATGAAAATGCCGCTGAGGCCCCGGCAGAAATCCCCAATAATGATGAGCAGGGTGATACCATAGAGCCGGACTCAGGCGGGGAGGAAGAAGCTACCACACCCCCTGAAGAGGAAGTAAAAGAGGATGAAGCAAAAGAAGAGGCGGAAGCTCAGGAACCTCTTGAGGGGGCTCAAGAAGAAGTGACCACACCCACGCCCCCTGAGGGTGAGGAGGAGAAAGAGGAAGAGAACGAGGCTCAAGGGTCTCAGGAAAAAACTGGTGAAGAAGTGGCTGATGAAGCCGTGGAGCCCGACGCTGAAGATGAGAGTAAAGAGGACTGATAATCGGCGCCCCCCTGAACCTCAGGAGGCGGGCCCTTGGGGAACAGTCTGAAAATGCATTATTTAAAAAATCTTCTTGCCGTAATCGGGGGAGTCTTTCTGGCCTTCATTCTTCTTGCTCTGGTAATTTCATTTACCTTCAGGGGCGGCCTGGCCCGCGGCGACAAGGTCGCTGTAGTAAAGATCGAGGGGATTATAAAAGACCCCACGGAAGTGAGCCTCAGGCTCAGTGAACTGGGCGAGCGCAAGGATGTAAAGGCCGTAGTCGTCAGGATAAATTCGCCCGGCGGCGGCGTCGGCCCGTCGCAGGAGATATACCGGGGGATAAAAAGGCTCGGCGATAAAAAACCCGTTGTGGCGTCAATGGGCGCCGTTGCGGCCTCTGGTGGTTATTACGCCGCGAGCGCGGCTGATAAGATAGTAGCCAACCCTGGCACTATTACCGGCGCTATCGGCGTTCTTATAGAGTTCGTAAACGCTTCGGAGCTGCTTAAGAAGCTCGGGCTCAAGGGTTATGTTTTAAAGAGCGGCAAGTTCAAGGACGCGGGCTCACCGCTTCGCAAAATGGAGAATGAGGAGAGGGAGATGATCCAGCGCGTCCTGAATGACGTGAACTCCCAGTTTATAAGGGCTGTGGCCGAAGGGCGCGGCCTTAAGACAGGGGTCGTAAAAAAGATTGCAGACGGCCGTATATTCAGCGGCTCTCAGGCAAAAAAGAAAGGGCTCGTTGACGAGCTCGGCGACCTTACAGACGCCGTAGAGCTCAGCGCGCGGCTCGCCGGAATTAAAGGAAAGCCCCAGGTCATATATCCGGAAAAGAAGTCTTTCGGCCTGTGGCAGACCGTTTTAGGCTCAAGATTTCCCGACAGGTTCGCGGACCTGTTTACGGGGCTCCGCATAATGTATTTAATGCCCAACCCGGAAAGTTAATAAGGAGGCTTGTCAAGATGACAAAGAGTGAGCTGATTGAAATGGTTTCAGGCAGAGTTGACAATTTTTCAAAAAAGGACGTGGAGCTTATTGTTGATACCCTTTTCGACTCCATGTCCGGAAGCCTTTCCCGGGGCGAGAAGGTGGAAATCCGGGGCTTCGGGAGTTTCAAGATAAAACACCGCGACGGTCGCCAGGGGCGTAATCCAAAATCCGGCGAAAACATCTATATCGAATCGAAACGTGTCCCCTTCTTCAAGGCCGGCAAGGAAATCAGGGAAAGGATCAACAAAAAAGAATCATGAAGAGTATCTGGGCGCCGTGGCGCTCCGAATACATAGGGAGCGAAAAGCCCGAGTCATGTCTCTTTTGCGACGTCTCCGGCACAGAGCAGAAAGAAGGCTGTTATGTCCTTTTTTCCGGCTCCGTCTCCATAGTAATGCTCAACAAATACCCCTACACAGGCGGCCACCTTATGATAGCCCCCAAGAGGCACATCGCCGGTCTCGATGAGTTGAGCCCAGAGGAGTCTATAGATATCTTCAGGCTCATGCGGGTTTCAACGGTGGCCCTTACCAGTGAAATCAGTCCCGACGGCTTTAACGTGGGCATGAATTTAGGAAAAACAGCAGGCGCCGGCATAGAGGACCACCTCCACATGCACGTGGTGCCGAGATGGGAGGGTGACACAAATTTTATGCCCGTACTCTCCGGCACAAAGGTTTTGTCGGTCCACCTTGAGGAGACCTACGACAGACTCAAACCCCTCTTTGAAAGAATATAACCCCGGGAAAGAATCCGCCCCCCGGCCATGCCGGGACCCTTCGCCCACTCTTCCGGAAACTTTCACTTGACAATGAAACCACTTTAATATTAAATAAATCCACACAAAAAATTTCGCGACTGACGGAATCAAGGTGGTCACCACCGGGGAGCGGAGTTTTCATTTATTGCCGACCGTCTGGGCAGAATGTATTAATTATGCAATTACATTCACGCGCCCCGGCGGTTTTTTTTGTGCGCCGGAGCCTTACTCTGAAACTCATGGGAGAGGCACGCCGGCTATTATAAATGAGGCGAAAGCGCTTGACAAATTTTTAATAATCTGGCAAAGTCTATGCCTCAAAAAATTTACCATTAAAGAGGCGTCAACGTGCCCTGGCTTCCGGGTAATAACCCTTAATTACTTCTTCAGAATGAAAGGGGAGGGATAAATGTCTCTAAAGATAATTTATACAGCGACTGATGAAGCGCCCGCGCTGGCGACTTACTCTTTACTTCCTATCATAACGGCCTTCACGGGTCCAGCCGGCATTGAAGTTGAGTCAAGGGATATCTCTCTTGCGGGAAGAATTATCGCGAACTTTCCCGAAAACCTGACCGAAAGTCAAAGAATACCTGATGAGCTTGCCACTCTCGGTGAGCTCGCAAAGAGACCTGAGGCCAATATCATCAAACTGCCCAACATAAGCGCGTCTATCCCGCAGTTGAAGGCCGCGATCAAGGAATTGCAGGAAAAGGGCTATCTCGTCCCTGACTATCCCGATGAGCCTAAAAACGACGCGGAAAAGTCCATTAAGGCCGGGTATGCCCGGGTCCTTGGAAGCGCCGTGAACCCTGTTCTGAGAGAAGGCAATTCTGACCGGAGGGCGCCTGCCGCGGTAAAAAAATACGCAAAAAAGCACCCGCACTCAATGGGCGCGTGGAGCGCGGACTCAAAGACACACGTTACGTCTATGGAGAGTGGTGATTTCCGTTCCAACGAAAAGTCCACGACCATGACTGAGCCAACAGAGGCAAGGATCGAGTTTGTCGGCGGGGACGGCTCGGTCACGGTTCTGAAAGAAAGCCTGCCCCTTATGGCCGGTGAAGTCATTGACGCGACCTTCATGAGCAGGAAGGCCCTGACAAAATTCTTTGAAGAGCAAATAGCGGAAGCAAAAAAACAGGGCGTCTTGTTCTCTTTGCACCTGAAGGCGACGATGATGAAGATCTCTGACCCCATCATCTTCGGCCATGCGGTAAGGGTTTTCTTTAAGGACGTTTTTGACAAACACGCTGAACTATTCACTGAACTCGGCGTTGACGCCGACAATGGTCTGGGCGCCCTTTATGCAAAAGTCAAGGGCCTGCCCGAGGACAAGAGGGCGGAGATCGAAGCGGACATTCAGGCCTGTTACAAGAACGGGCCTGAACTTGCCATGGTGGACTCCGATAAAGGCATCACTAATTTACACGTGCCCAGTGACGTGATTATCGACGCCTCCATGCCCGCCATGATTCGTAACTCAGGGCGGATGTGGGGCCCTGACGGCGAGCTTCACGATACCATGGCGACAATCCCCGACCACACCTATTCAAGCCTGTACCAGGAAACTATTGATGATTGCAAGAGAAACGGCGCCTTTGACCCAAGCACAATGGGGACCGTTCCAAACGTGGGTCTCATGGCGCAAAAGGCGGAGGAATACGGGTCACACGACAAGACGTTCAAGGCGCCTGGAGATGGGACTATCCGTATCGTCGACTCTTCAGGAAAGACCATCCTCGAAAGCGCCGTGGAAGAGGGTGACATCTGGCGCGCCTGCCAGGCGAAGGACCTGCCCATACAGGATTGGGTAAAGCTGGCCGTCACAAGAGCAAGGGCCACCGGGGCGCCGGCGGTCTTCTGGCTGGACAAGAACAGGCCCCATGACGCCGAGCTCATCGAAAAGGTGACCCGCTATTTGAAGGACCACGACACAGACGGCCTCGAGATCCATATCATGGGCGTACCCGAAGCGGTCAGATTCTCGCTTGATAGAATACGGGACGGTAAAGACACCATTTCAGTTACAGGCAACATACTGCGTGACTACAACACGGACCTTTTCCCCATTCTCGAAGTGGGTACCAGCGCAAAAATGCTCTCAATCGTACCCCTGATGAAGGGCGGCGGGCTTTTTGAGACAGGCGCGGGCGGCTCGGCGCCCAAACACGTCCAGCAATTTCTTGAGGAAGGGCATCTAAGATGGGATTCACTCGGCGAATTCCTGGCCCTCGCGGCTTCACTTGAACATCTCGCCAATGTATCCGGTAACACAAAAGCTCAAATTCTCGCGGAGACGCTTGATGAGGCGACGGGCAAGTTTCTCGACAACAACAAGTCGCCATCGCGTAAGGTCGGTGAGCTGGACAACCGGGGGAGCCATTTTTACCTCGCCTTATACTGGGCTGAGGCATTGGCCGGGCAAACCAAAGATAAAGACCTCCAGGCGCGTTTTGCCGGACTCGCCCGTGTGCTTGAAGATAATGAGGCGGGCATTGTTGAGGAGCTGAATGCGGCCCAGGGAACCCCTGTTGATATAGGCGGCTATTACCGCCCGGACAATGAACTGGCGGCAAAGGCGATGCGTCCAAGCGCTACCTTCAATGCAGCCCTGGACGCTATCTCATAAAGGCCGGTAAAACGGGTTGGAATATTACCTGATAAAACGCATCATGTATTTGACGGAACATATTGAGTTCTTAGCATAAAATTAACTGATGGAGGTGTTAGATGCAGCTTACGGGACTACTCTGGGGTTCTAAACTCCTTGACCGGGTGGAATTCCCCCATTCCGAGGTGCTCGGTCCCGAGGCGAGCATCGACGAGATTAAATCCCTAATAAAAAAATGCGGCTCCGTCTTTATAAAACCCATCTTCAAAGGCGGGGTGGGAAAAAAGGGTAAATCCGGCCTCATTGGCAGGTCCACCCATATAACGGACGCCCTGAAGGAAAAGGAGAGGCTCTACTTTGTGGAGCACGTCCACGGAAATACACGGTCGAAGGCCGACGGAGTAACCTTCGAGGGAGCGGTGGCGGCTGACCATGAGGTCTATTTTTCCATATCCGACTCCACTGTCTTTCGCGCGCCGACGATGACCATTACCCACCACGGCGGCGTTGACATAGAGGAGCTTGACAAGGAGAAGATAGCCGAGGTCCCCTTCGACCCCCTTACGGGACTTAAGAGCTTCCATGTATCAAACGCCCTTGAAACACTCGGCGCGCCCCGCGAGATAATAAGCCCGCTGGTCCAAAACCTCCCCAAACTCTGGACCCTGTACAACAACTACGGCATGAGCACCCTTGAGATAAACCCCTTGAGGATGTCGCCCAACAAAAGGGGGAGGCTCCTTCCCGTAGCCTGTGATTTCAAGGGCTCCTTTGACATCGACAACCCCGCGTGGAAGAGGCTGGGGCTTCCGGCCCACATCTTCGCCTCTGATTATTCGGAATTCGAGCAGGAGATAAACCAGCTCCGTACCTATCAGGGCCAGAGCGACGTCTTTGTTATAAACGAAAAGGGCACCATAACGGCGCCCACCTTCGGCGGCGGCGCCAACGCCCTTGTAACGGAGCTTCTCGGGGACCGCGCGACCATATCCTCCGACTTCGGCGGCAACCCCCCCTATGAAAAGATGTACCAGATAGCGAGGATCTGTTTCAAATACTGGCTTGAGCAGTCCAACGTACTCTTTATTATCGGCGGCAAGGCCAACAATACCGACATATATGAGACCTTCCGGGCCATGGCCGACGCGCTGAAGGAACATTTTTATTCCAACGGCCCCACGCCCCTTTTTGTCGTTATAGGCAGGGGAGGGCCGAACCTCATAAGGGGCATGGCTTACATGAGAGATACCATAGACAACCTGGGGCTGCCCTTCAGGATATTCGGCCACGACAGCGCCATGAGCGAGGTGGTGAATTACTCCATGAGGGTAGACGATTGGATGGCTAAAGAAGGGCGTAAGAAGATATCCAAAAAACTTGGTATATAATCTTTTTATTATTTACGCCAGAGCGCTTCCGGTTAACCAACAAAAGGACAGGATGGGATTATGCATAAAACGGGCGTCAAAAAATTCCCTTATTACGTAGGAGTAAATTCACTTTCCGAGATCGCCACACGAGAGGACCGGGTCTGTGTCTTGAATATCCTCGGCACTGAAAGCAGGTCCGTCACCCCGGTGAGCCACGCCTTTTCCGGCGGGAATATTGTTTTCGGCACGGGCCCGGGTAGGTCCGGCCAGATTCTTGAGACTCCCGACGGAGACATTCCCGTCTACAACTCCATAAGGGAGGGGATAAAGGCCGGCCATAAATTCAACACGGCCGTAATATACCTGCCGCCTTCGGGCGTCAAGGACGGCGTGGCCGAGGCCGTGAAGGAGAACCCCGGCCTCGAGAAGGTGATAATCCTTACGGAAAAGGTATCCACAAACGACGCCCGTATAATAAGGGCTATTTGCCAGACAAACGGAGTCGACGTTTTCGGCGCCAACTGTCTCGGAGTGGCCGACGCATGGAACAAGGTGCGCATCGGCGGAGCCCTTGGAGGAAGCAAACCGGATGAGTCCCTTGTAAAAGGCTCTGTGGCCATCTTTTCAAATTCCGGCAATTTTACAACGACGATAGCCGTATATCTCCTTACCAAGGGCTGGGGCACCACCACATCCATATCAAGCGGCAAAGACGTTTACATACACTTCGGACCTCATGAGTTTTTCAACGCCCTCGATAACGACGACAGGTCAAAAGCGGCCGTCCTGTATGTGGAGCCGGGCGGATATTACGAGTCGGGTCTTGAGATAAACAAGCCCACCGTGGCTTGCGTCGTGGGCAGGTGGAAGGCGAAGCTCACAAAGGCGTGCGGACACGCCGGGAGCCTCGCCGGCTCAGGTGACGACGCCAAGGCCAAGGAAGGCTGGCTGATGGATTATTTCGATGTTGATTCCATCTACACGCCCGAAAACCCGGTATGCACCAAAAAGGGCGCTGTTGTCACCAACATCGCCTATATACCCGAGGCGCTGACAAAGGTCATGGAGCTGAACGGCCTGAAATCCGACTTCCCTCCCAAGGGAAACCTGTCGCTCAAATGCTGGTTCGCAGGCAACGCCGGGCTGGACCTGGCCCCGGAGCTCGATTTGCCCGTGGTAAAGGCCGTCTCTCCTTACGGGGAGCAGATCGAGGCCATAAACAGGCAGGTGGGCGCCCAACTGCCCCGTCAAACCCTTAAAGACGCGAGCGGCGTCTCCATGATGGACCCCAAGACGCAGGTGACGAAGGTAAACAACATCTCAATACTCGAGGCGTCAAAACATTCTCTCGAGGAAAACCTCGTAATGTCGCTTTTGAAGTCCTATCCCGACGCCTTCGGAAAAGGCCTCGCAAACGTGGCCTTCAACGCCTGGGTAAACCGGAGCGGAAGCGCGGCCCTGCAAGCGGCCGACGCTTCAAGGGAGGCGGCAAACTCCCCGAATACGGTTTTGAGCGCGGCTGTATCCATTGAGGGCAGCGGCGCCGTAAAGGGGGCTCTTGATACTTCGTCCCTTCTCCTTGAGCTCTTTCAGCACTCCGGACTCAAGGCCGTTGACAGGGCTTTTGATTTTTCGTCCATACTGGGTGGTCTCAATAAGGCGCAGAAAACTTCTTTAACCGCCTCCAAAGAGGATACTCTGTCAGAGATGGTCCTGAAGGGGGTCGGCGCCCTTAAGAAGAAGTCGGTATTCATCGAGTTCGTTAAAGAGGCGGCGGGAGGCCGCCCCTCCACCGACGCCCTTATTTCCGCCATATGGATGACGCTGGGCTGGCGGCCGCTCATGGAGAAGAAGATATCCACAACCACCGTTACCGCCCTCCCGTGGTACTCCAGGATATTTTCAACGATTGTGGGTTGCAGCGTCGAGGCGGAAAAACATGAGAGCGGGGCCTTTTCAGGAGTAAAGACGGGGGAGCTCATTGGCTGGTCCTTTACGGAGACGGCCTTTCTGGCCCTTATGGGTAGAAGGCCTGACGAGAAGGAACTCTTTGAGTTTTCCATGCTCCTCGGTCTGATAATCTCAAACGGGCCCGGCACCATATCCGCGCAGGGGGCGAAGGGAGGGGTAAGCGCAGACGGTCCCGAAGACCCCGGCCGGGTGCAGATAAACAAGGCTTTCGTGGGGTTCATGACCCATACAGGCTTCGCCCACGGCGGAAACGGCTACGAGGCGATAGCATTTCTCATAGACAGGTTCAAGGACTCAGGGCTTAGTGACCCCTCAAAAGAAAACCACGGCCTCGACCTTAAGTCCATGGCCGACGAGTACGCCGGCATCTACAATGACTACAAGACCGAGCAGAAGGCCGTCGGGAACCTGGGCTATAAAAAGATACCCTGCGTTAACCACCCCATATTCAAGGGCAAGGCCGTTAACTACGACCCCAGGGAGCGCTTCGTAAAGGAACTCTTCGAGAAAAAGGGCATTTACAACATATTCCTCGATTTTTACGGCAAACTCGTCCAATCGCTCTTCGACACCGGGGTCAGCAAGAACGTCTACTGCGTAAACATTGACGCCGTAATCGCCGTAACACTCCTGAAGATGGTCTGGAACTCCTACATATCGGGAGAGATGGCCGACAGGGAGGTGGAAACTTCGGCCTTCACGACATTCCTCTTCGGCAGGATGATAGGGTGCGCCTCGGAGATTGACGACCACATCAACAGGGGCAGGAACATGGACACGAGAACCCCTGCTTCCAAATGCTCTTTTGTCGGCTGACAGAGAGCGTTTTAAAAATACGTAAAAAAAACCCGGTGAGGCCGGGTTTTTTTATTCCCTTATTTGGTTTGACAATAGAGCGGCCTTGGGATAACATTTTTTTATGTCCTCTAAAATGAAAAACGGGTTCTTTTCGAGTTACGTCAAATACTTTAAGGAAAGCAAGACCTTTATCCTCTACGCGGTCATCGCCGCCATCGTGGGAGTATTCCTTACTTTTTTTGTCGGCGGCTGCGATAGCGGCGCCGATAAGGCCAATGTGCTCGTCTCAAAGAGGGTACGCATAGAGGTAAAGGACGCGGGCGTAGAGGAGGCGGCTACCTCACCTGATGGTGACGAGGAGGGGGTCGTGGAGGAGGCTATTAAACCAGAGCCGCGAAAGAAACCTTCCGCCCCTGAAAAGATAACCCGCGCCGAAAAACCCGCCCCACCCGCGCCCCTGACGCAAAAGGATAAGGCCCCTGTCAAGAAGGCCGCCCTCGCCCCCCGGCCGGTAAAGAAGACAGCCGCCGCCGCAAAAAAAACCACGTCAAAACCTTCGCCCCAACTAACGCCCTGGGCCGTAAACGTCGTCTCTTTCCTCTCACCCGGCGAGGCCGACAGCCTGAGGAAAAAACTCGGCTCCATGGGTTATAACGCCTATGTCACTAAATTCAGCAAGGGGTCGTTGCTGTTTTACAGGGTGCGTGTCGGCTTTTTCAAATCAAGAGACCAGGCCCGGAAAGCCGGCCTTTCCATCGCCGGTAAATATAAGAACGTTGGTAAACCCTGGGTCGTCAAGCCGGGCTGGAGAGAGGTCGCCGAGCACATCAACTGATCTATTAATATTACACCCGTTCATGCGTGAATTTTGCCGTAATAACGCGCCATTTCCATTAAAAGGCTTGACTCGAAGCCGTGAAAAATCATAAAATTTATTATGCAAACTCCTCAGAAAAGTTCTAAAAAAGTCTTTCTCGAGACCTTCGGATGCCAGATGAACGTGAACGACTCGGAAAGGCTCCTCGGTTTTTTAAGTGACCTCTCTTACTCCAGAACCGCCGAGGCTCAAGAGGCCGACCTTATAATAATAAATACCTGCAGCGTAAGAGACAGGGCGGAGCAAAAAGTCTATTCAACGCTGGGCCGGTTCAAGGAGCTGAAAAGGGCAAACCCAGGTCTTCTCATAGGCGTAAGCGGCTGCGTGGCGCAGCAGAAGGGGGCTCTGCTGACAAAAAGGGCCCCGTATATTGATATGGTCATCGGGACGAGCAATATTCACAGGATTAAGAGCCTCCTTAAAGAGGCGGCCGGGAAAAAAGGCGGGGTCGTGGCGACCTCGCTCACGGACGGGATAGAAAAAGACGAATTTTCAAGACGTGTGCAAAAGGACCCTTACAGGGCCTTCGTGAGCATCATGCGGGGTTGCGACAATTACTGCTCTTACTGCATAGTGCCCTATACGAGGGGCCCTGAGGTGAGCAGAAGCGCCGATGATATACTGGAGGAGATTAGAGTACTCGGCGCAGGGCAGACAAAGGAGGTAACGCTCCTCGGCCAAAACGTCAACTCTTACAGGGGCGATAAGGGGCTTAACTTCACGGGACTCCTTAAAAAGGTCTCTCAAATAGAAAATATAGAGCGCGTCAGGTTCGTAACGTCCCACCCCAAGGACATCTCAGAGGAGCTGATTTACCTCTTCGGCGAGGAGCCCAAGCTCTGCAGGCATCTCCATCTTCCGGTGCAATCCGGCTCGGACAGGATATTAAGGAGGATGAAGAGGGGATACACGGTAGAGGGGTATCTTGAGAAGATTGAACTGTTTAAGAAACTTTATAAAGATATTGCTATAACAACTGATATTATCGTGGGTTTTCCAGGTGAAGATGAGAAGGATTTTGAGGAGACCATGCTCCTTGTAAAGCGTGCGAGGTTTGACAATATTTTCTCATTTATCTATTCCCCGCGTCCCGGCACCCTCGCTGCCGGGTTCAACGGGGCCGTAGCGCGGGAGAAAAAACTGGAGAGGTTACGGGCCCTGCAGGAGACCCAGCGGGCCATTACGCTTGAGGGCGGAAGAAGCTTTGTGGGAAAGACGATAGACGTTCTTGTGGATGGAATAAGCAAGCGCGATAACCATGAAGTCGCCGGTAGAACACAGACAAACAGGGTCGTAAATTTCCGGGCCCCCCATGAGTTGAGGGGCTCCATTGTGGACGTTACTGTTACCGAGGCCTATCAAAATTCACTTCGCGGCGTGTATAGCGAAAGGAGGCTCTGATGTTCGTAAAGATGAAGGTTTTCGGGATTACCCTCGACCCCTTTACAAACGCCCCCATCGTCATACTCAAGGACCTTGATGAAAAGAACTCGCTGCCTGTATGGATCGGGGTGCTTGAGGCGAGCGCCATAGCCTCCGAGCTTGAGAAGATAAGGTTTTCACGCCCCATGACCCACGACCTTATGATGAATATGCTTAATGGCCTCAAGATAGACGTGGAAAAGATCGAGGTTACGGACTTAAAGGAGAACGTCTATTACGCCAGGATACACTTAAGCTCTGACGGCAATGCTTTTGTTATAGATTCGCGGCCCAGCGACGCCATAGCCCTCGCCTTGAGGATGGAATGCCCCATATATGTGGATACCTCGGTTCTGGACAAGTCAAAACAGATTGATCTGCGCGAAGAGGCGGTAAAGAAGGGGGCTGGCAACAAGGAACTCCTTGAGATGCTCGAGGAACTTTCGCCAGATGAATTCGGCAAGTATAAGATGTAAACCAGACTTGAAGCCCGGCCTTTCTTTTCCTGATCCGTTGAAGGGAAATAACCCCGAACGAGGCAAACCCTTACGGGCGGGCAGGGCAGGGTGAGCTAAAACGCGGTGTACGCTAAAATGCCGGGTACGTTAATATGATTGACATGCATACACATACGCTTATAAGCGACGGCTGCCTCCTTCCCTCGGAGCTCGCAAGGAGGGCCGAGGTAATGGGATATGAGGCCATCGCCATTACCGACCACGCCGACGGCTCCAACATAGAGTTTGTAATAAGCTCGCTTAAAAAGGTCTCAAAAGAGCTCAATAAAAACGGCGGGATACGGGTAATCGCCGGTGTGGAACTGACGCATATACCGCCGGGCGACATCGGGCGCATGGTGAAAAAGGCCCGTAAGCTGGGCGCCGAGGTTGTTATCGGCCACGGCGAGACCCTCTCAGAGCCTGTGGCGCCGGGCACAAACCTGGCCTATATAGAAGCCGGGGTGGACATACTCGCCCATCCCGGGCTTGTAACGGAGGCGGAGGCGAGGCTCGCGAAAAAAAATTCAGTACGCTTTGAGATAACCACACGGCGCGGTCACTGCCTTTCAAACGGCCATGTGGCGTCAACGGCGAAGGCCTTCGGCGTAAAGTTGATACTAAATACCGACTCCCACGGCCCCTCGGACCTCGTCACGGAAGAGACCGCCTTAAAGGTGCTCCTCGGCTCCGGACTCGATAAAAAAGCTATTCTAAAGGTTCAAAAAGATACCCATGAACTTCTCCATAATATCTAACTTCAACCGCCTCCTTATTCCGGTCATACTCGTTATCCTTGCAGGATGTTCCTCCTATCATCCCGTCAAAACCACCTCAAGCTGGGAGACGTTCCTTCACGACGGGGCGCGGACGAATTCTTCGTCTGACGAAGTCGAACTTCCTGTCAGGTTAATGTGGGATAAAAAGATATCACCCTTTGAGCTTTTTAAGGGCTACCCGAAAGAGCAGTTATCCTCGCCTGTAATCCACGGAAATGTCCTGTATATAGGCTCCACTGACAAGACTTTCTATGCCTTTGATCTTGGTTCGGGTAAGAGGCTCTGGGAGTCCGGTTCCGGGGGCTTTATTGAATCGATAGCCACAGTGAGCGACGGTCACGTTTATTTCGGCTCTTCAGACGGCCTTTTAAGGGCCCTCAACGCCGCCGACGGAAAGGAATTGTGGCGTTTTAACACAAACTCCGAGATAATATCTTCTCCCCTTGTGCGCTCCAGCATACTCTACCTTTATTCATCAGGAAACAGAGTATACGCCGTCGATATAAAGACGGGTGAAAAGTTGTGGCGGTACACTCACCCTGTCTTTCAGACTATCTCAATGAGGTCGCATAGCTCGCCGGCCTCTTCAACTGACGGCAAAATGATATACCAGGTCTTCTCCGACGGCACGCTCTCGGCCCTCGATTCCGGCACGGGCAGGGCCGTATGGAGCAAAAAACTCTTCACCGGCGCGCCCCCGGCGGGCCAATACCGCCGCACACCCGTTGTCAACGGCGATACGGTCTTCGCCATAGGTGAATCCCTGAAGGTCCATGCATTCGACGCCGCGAGCGGGCGGCTGAAGAACAGATACGGCAAGGCCGCGGCGCGCGACTTTATTGTTTCAGATAAGGGCAAGGTTATCATAGCCGGTGAGAAATCGGTCTTAGCCGTATCTATAGCAACAGGTCACGAGCAATGGGAAAGCGCCGTGGAGGTTGGAAGCGTACTCTCCATGATGAGGGCCGGAAAGAAGATTTTTTTGTTGTCAAACAGCGTTACAAAGCTCCTGGGGCTGAATTTTCTTACTTCCAGGAAAGGATTCCTGCAGGCAATTGACATGGCCGACGGCCGTACGCTCTTTAAGAAAAGACTATCATCGTCGATCTCGGCAGGCTCATCATCGGCAGGCGGTGTTTTAGCGCTTTTCACCGACAGGGGTGTAATCGAAGTATGGGCCGCCAAGGGGTCCCGCTGATGGACGACAGACTCAATATCGCCTTCGTATGGCACATGCACCAGCCCCTTTACAAAGACCCGCTAAACGGCGAATACATCCTGCCATGGGTTCTCCTTCACGCCACAAAAGACTATTACGACATGGTATCCATCCTTAAGGAATTTCCTCAAATCCATCAGACCTTCAACCTCGTGCCATGCCTTATTGAGCAGTTAAAGGACTACTCCACAGCAGGTGTCTCTGACAGGCACCGTAGGATTAGCCTTAAGGACGCGGGAGAACTGACCCGTGAGGAGAAAATTTTTATCCTGAAAAACTTCTTCAACGCCAACAGGGAAAATATGATTATGCCCTTGAAGAGGTACATGGAGCTTTTAAAAAAACGCGGCTTTTCCGGTGAGGATTTTGAACTCAGCAAGGCGGCGCGTTTTTTCAGCAATCAGGACCTCCTTGACCTTCAGGTCCTCTTCAACCTCGTCTGGATAGACCCTGTCGTAAGGAATGCGGACCCCTTCATTGACGGCATCTATAAAAAGGGCAGGAATTTCACGGAAAAAGAGAAGAAAGGACTCCTCGACAGGCAGATAGAGATAACGGCAGGGGTCCTGCCACTCTACAAGGAATTCATGGACTCAGGCCAGATCGAAATATCCACCACCCCCTATTACCACACGATCATGCCGGTTCTGAACGACAGCGAGTGCGCCCGGGTGGCCATGCCCGGCGCCGCCCTGCCTGAAAACAGGATAAACTTTCCCGAAGACGTCCGGGTTCAGCTCAACTCCGGCGCCGCCCTTTATAAAGAGGTCTTCGGTAGAGAGCCCACCGGGCTATGGCCTTCCGAGGGTTCTCTCAGCATGGAGGTGCTGCCCCTTATAAGGGAGGAGGGCTTTTTATGGGCCGCCACCGACGAACAGGTGCTTTCCAAGACCCTTAACCGCCATTTCCGAAGAGACAATTACGGTAACCCCATCGACACATTCCTCTACAAGCCCTACCATGTTGAGACCGGCGCAGGAAGACTCTCGCTCCTTTTCAGGGACCATGTAATCTCCGACCTTATAGGTTTTGATTACGCCAGGATGGACCCTGAAAAGGCCTCCCACGACTTCATATCAAGGCTTCTCCATATACACGGCAGGGTTGAAAGGCCCGGCGAGCACGTAGTGCCCGTCATACTCGACGGCGAGAACGCCTGGGAGAGTTACAGAAACGACGGCCGCGATTTTCTCCACTCCCTTTACTCGAAGATCTCAAGCGACGACAGGCTGAAGTGCGTAACCGTAAGCGAATACCTCTGCACGGAGCCCTCCGCCGAAAAGCTCGACTGGCTCTACCCCGGCTCGTGGATCAGCCATAACTTCGGGATATGGATAGGCCATCCCGAGGACAATAAGGGCTGGGATTATCTATTTGACGCGAGAAAAGCGCTTTCGGAATACGAAGAGACCGCCGGCGGCGGAAAAGGCGCGGCGGCTGAGCAAGTGGACGAAAATATAAAAGAAGCCTGGAAGGAGATCTACACGGCGGAAGGGAGCGATTGGTTCTGGTGGTACGGCGATGAGCATTCTTCGGCCAATGACGAGCAGTTCGACACCCTCTTCAGAAACCACCTGAAAAAGGTCTACATGCTCATAGGGTGGGACACGCCCACCTCTCTCGACATACCTATAATAATCGAAGACAAGGTCTTCAGCCCTGTCTCAGTTCCCGCGGCCTACATAAACCCGGTTATAGACGGCGAGGTGACCAATTACTTTGAATGGTTGGGTTCTGGAAGGATAGAGCACCGTTTTCACGGCGCCGCCATGCACAGGGACATCCACACCGACGGTCTTATAGAGGGCATCTCATATGGATTTTCGAAGGACGAAATCTTTTTCAGGATCGATTACTGTAAGGAGCGCGTCCCATATGAGCAGGAGTGGAGCTTCACCCTGACATTCATCGAGCCGTCCTTTATAAGGGTCGAAGGCACTGTCCACGGGACTGTTTCAGCCGCTTCAATCCTTAAAAAATCGGGGGAGAAGGACCAATGGAAGGCCGCCGGAGCGATCGAAAGGATAGCTTCAGAGCGTGTCGTCGAACTCGCTCTGCCGCTAAAGGACCTCAACGTTAAAGAGGGCGGCGGCATAAAACTATTTATAAAGATTGACGCCGGGGAGCTCGGCGCCGAGAGATGGCCCCTTAAGGGAATGCTCCTCATCGAAGCGCCTACGGAAAAATTTGAAGAAGAAAACTGGTTTGTGTAAATTTTTTCTCCTTACCCTTTAATTTTTCTTCCGTTTTATTTGATTTTTCCTCTAACAAACCTATACGCCTTCAAGGATGACACAAAAAGACAGAGACAATCGGACCCCGACTCCGGCCATGCGCCAGTACCTCGACATGAAGGACGAGTTCACCGACGCCATCCTCTTTTTCAGAATGGGCGATTTCTACGAGATGTTCTATGACGACGCGGTGGTGGCCTCACGGGTGCTCGGCATAGCCCTTACCTCGAGGGACCGCGCCAGGAAAATACCCATGTGCGGCCTACCATATCACGCGGCGAAGGGTTATATAAAAAAGCTCATAAACGAGGGCTTCAAGGTGGCCGTCTGCGAGCAGGTGGAGGACCCGTCAAAGGCGAGGGGTGTTGTAAAGAGGTCCGTTACAAGGGTCATAACCCCGGGCACGGTCCTCGACACGGAGATGCTCGACCCGTCAGCCAATAACTTCATCGCCGCAGTTTCAAGCAACAAAAAAAAATGCGGTTTTTCGTACATGGACCTTTCAACGGGGGAATTCAGGCTTACGGAATTCTCCGACCCTTCGCTGTTGATGGATGAGCTCAGAAGGCTCCGCCCCCTTGAACTTCTAACAGGGGAAGGGGGCGACGGCTTATTTTCCCGCCCGGGACCTTCCATAAAAAAGGTAACTCATCTCAATAATTACGATTTTGATTACACCCTTAACCTCGAAAGGCTGAAGAAACACTTCGCCGCCCACTCCCTTCTCGGCTTCGGATGCGGAGAATTCAGCGCAGGCGTCGAGGCCGCGGGAGCGCTCCTTAACTACATCAAGGAGACCCAGCGCTCTGAGCTTCCGCATATAAAAAGGTGCATACCCTACTACCCAGGCGACTACATGGTAGTAGACAGCTCCACTCTAAGAAACCTGGAGATAACGGAAAGCATTAACACCGGTGATAAGACCGATACCCTCTTCGAGATACTCGACTCCACCTCCACGGCCATGGGGTGCAGGCGCCTGAAATCCTGGCTGGCCCGTCCCCTGAGGGATTTAAAGGAGATAGGCAGGCGCCTCTGCGGTGTGGAGGAACTCCTTGGCGAGAGCCAGGTCCGCGACGATTTAAGAGAACTTCTAAAAGGCGTATTTGACCTTGAAAGACTCACGGCAAGGGTTTCTCTCGGTGTGGCCGGCCCCAGAGACCTCGTTTCCATGAAAAATTCCCTTAAAAAAGTCTCTCTCGTAAAAGAGACGGCTTCGGCCTTCAACGCTCCGATTTTAATGGAGCTTGAGGCGGATATCGACGCTGTCCCTGATGCTGTGGAACTCATAGAAGCGGCTGTAAACGACACCCCTCCTGTCTCCATAAAGGACGGCGGCGTGATAAAAAAAGGTTTCAGCGTTGAGCTCGACAGGCTAAGGGATATCGGCTCGGGGGGTAAAGACTGGATAACTGCGCTTGAGGCCGAAGAGCGGGAGAGGACGGGCATAGGTTCTCTAAAGGTGGGCTACAACAGGGTCTTCGGGTATTACATAGAGATTACAAAGGCGAACCTCTCCGGTGTGCCGCCTGAATACACGAGGAAGCAGACCCTTGTAAACGCCGAGAGGTTCATCACTCCGGCGTTGAAGGAGTGGGAGGAGAAGATACTCACGGCCGAGGAAAAGTCCTTACGCCTCGAAGGGGAACTTTTCAAGGGTCTGATTGAAAAACTCGCGCCGCTGTCCGAGAGGATATCAAAGTCGGCCCGCTCCATATCCATGCTCGACGTCCTCATTTCCTTCGCCTCTCAGGCCGAAAGGTTCAGTTACGTCAAGCCCGTCGTAAACGACGGCGAAGAGATTATCATCGAGGGCGGAAGGCACCCCGTGGTGGAGGCGAGGGCCCCCGACGGCTTCATACCCAATGACCTCGTGCTCGATAACAGCTCGAGCCAGATTATCATACTCACCGGCCCTAACATGGCCGGCAAATCAACGTATCTGAGACAGAACGCGCTTATTGTCTTAATGGCCCATGCGGGCTCCTTTGTGCCGGCGGTAAAGGCCGTTATCGGTGTCGTGGATAGAATCTTCACGAGGGTGGGGGCCTCCGACGACCTGGCGAGAGGCCAATCCACCTTTATGGTCGAGATGAACGAAACGGCCAATATACTGAATAACGTTACCCCCAAGAGCCTCGTCATCCTCGACGAGGTGGGCCGTGGCACCTCCACCTTCGACGGCCTGAGCCTCGCGTGGGCCGTTGTCGAGTATATGCACGATAGCCGCAGGGCGTCGGCAAAGACCATCTTCGCCACCCATTACCATGAACTCACCGAGCTGACCTTGACAAAGGAAAGGATTAAAAATTATAATATGGCCGTAAGGGAGTGGCGCGGTGAGATAAAGTTTTTGAGAAAGATAGTGCCCGGAGAGGCGAGCAGCTCTTACGGCATCCATGTGGCGAGACTCGCGGGTCTACCGGCCCCAGTTATAGACCGCGCCGGGGAGATACTTAAAAACCTTGAAACGGGAGAAATAGCGGAAAGCGGCATGCCGCGCTTAGCAGAAGGGGCGGGACACGCCAAGGAGGTCCGCCAGATGAACCTCCTTGGGAAAAAAGACCTGCTCCGGGACGAGTTAAGAGGCGTTGACGTGGAGAGGACGACACCTATAGAGGCGCTCAGCATACTTCACAAATTAAAGGGCCTGATAGAAGATTGATTATGAATTTTATCCACCTGCCGGGACTTATCCATAAGGTTAAAAAAGGCCTTCTCCTTCTCTCCATTATCCTGGTCCCCCTTTTACTGCTCCGGTCAAATGTCGTTCATTCACGTTCACACACAACATATGTAACGGGCATAAGGTACTGGTCCAACCCGGACTATACACGGGTGGTTATCGACCTTTCAGGCAAGACGAACTACAACTACAGGCTTCTTAAAAAAGACCCCTCCATAAACAAACCCAGAAGGCTCTACATAGACTTCAGCCGGAGCGCACTATCGCGTACATTAAAGAGGTCCATCCCCATATACGACGGGCTACTGAAGAAGGCCAGAGCCGGCCAGTACAACAGAAAAACAGTCCGCGTCGTCCTCGACATAGAGTCCATTAAGGACTACAGGGTCTTCCCCCTTAACGACCCCTTCAGGCTTGTCGTGGACATATCGGGAAAGCGAAAGAAAAACGGCTTCGCGAAAAAACGCGAGGCCCCTCTTCCACCTGCTCAGAAGGCCGGCAAAAGGCCTCCGTTAAAGAGGTTTGCCGGCAGGGACCGCCTCACCATAGTGATAGACGCGGGGCACGGTGGAAAAGACCCCGGCGCGATTGGAAGAAGGGGGACGAGGGAAAAGGACATCACCCTTAAGATTGCCCGGCTGGTGAGAAAAAAATTGTCCAGAAAACTCTCGGCGAGGCTGGTTATGACGAGGGACAGAGACGTCTTTATCCCCCTTGAAGAGAGGACCGCCATAGCCAACAGCAAGGGGGCCGACCTCTTCGTCTCCATCCATGTGAATTCAAGCCCCAGACGCTCCGCGAGCGGTGTTGAGACATATATACTGAACCTCACCAACGACCAGGAGGCGCGCAGAGTCGCCGCCAGGGAGAACGCCACAACGAAAAAAGGCCTTGGCGACCTGGAATTTATCCTCGCGGACCTGATAAAGACTGCAAAGACGAACGACTCCATAAGGCTCGCCACGTCGGTACAGGCAAGGGTTTTAAAGACGCTTAAGCGAAAGTACCGCGGCGTGAACGGCTACGGCGTAAAGGGCGCCCCTTTCTACGTACTCGTCGGCACGAGGATGCCGTCGATTCTCGTGGAGGTCTCTTTTATAAGCAACTCCCGTGACGAAAAACGCCTCAAGACCCAGCGTTATTTGAATGAACTCGCCGAAGGGATAACCATGGGCGTCATGGAATACATCAAGGGCGGTACCCGGGCCTGATTTGAGTTAAATCCTCATTGCCGCCCCCTTCCTGTTGTGCCGGAGTGCTAAAATATCATATAATATTAAATGCCCCTCAAGGACCCGGGGTATTATTTACACGCCTCCAGGCTCGCATTGACATACCCTTTTATCATCTTGAGGCTTATCTCTTATCCGGTGGAGAAGAGGACAGAAAATGTTTCATAAGAAATTCCTGGAGACGCTAAACGGGCCCGCCGCGACAAGCTCCTCTCTGCTTGAGGGGGTGCAGGCGTTCCTTAATAAGAGCGAGGGTGTGCTTAAAGAAAGGCACTTAAGCCTCGCTCCGGGCGCCGACGTGTGCCGTACATACTCGCTTGTCATCGACGACCTGTTAAGGAAACTTTTCGAGATAAAGGCGCGAGAGACCGGGCTCGAAGCAGTAACCGCCCTTGTAGCGGTGGGCGGATACGGAAGGAGCGAACTCAACGTACGCTCAGACATCGACTGCGTGCTCCTGCACAGGGGCAAAATGACCCAGGGACTCAAGGACTTCACCGAAGGGCTCCTCTATATACTATGGGACACGGGGCTCGATCTCGGCTTCAGCGTACGCACAGTGGAGGAGTGCGCGAGCCTTTCAAAGGAAGACCTCAAGACCCTTACGTCTCTGCTGGACGCAAGGCTTATTGTGGGAGATAAAGATTTATACGAGCACCTCGCCGTAAGCTTCAGAAAAAAGGTCCTCAGCAGGCGCCGGCTCAGCTCCTTTATAGATGACAAGATGAAAGAGAGCAAGACGAGGCGGAAAAAATACGGCGGCTCCGTCTACATACTCGAACCCAACATAAAGGAAGGGGAGGGCGGCTTGAGGGATTTCCAGACCGCGGGGTGGATACTGAAGGCAAGGTACGGGGAGGCCTCAGACCCGGTGGAGCTGGGGCTTATTTCCGCTGATGAGATGGCCGCGCTCAAGGGGTCCCTCGACTTCCTGCTCTGGGTGAGAAACGATCTCCATTTCGAGACTTTAAGAAAGACGGACCAGCTTACCTTTGACCACCAGGAGAGGCTTTCGGCCTTTCTCGGCCACTCAACGACGGAAAGGGGCCTCGCCGTGGAGGAGTTCATGGAGTCTTACTACAGGAACGCCTCCATCATAGACGATTATTCAGGCCTCATTATTTCGCGCTACCTTCACAGGCATAGAAAGCGTAACTCGCTATGGCCGGAAAAGAAGAAACGAGTCGGAGGTTGTTATTATGTCTCGATGGGCCAGCTCCGCATCGACGACGATAAAGAATCCATTGACGACCCCCTTACCGCCATAAGGGCCTTTGAATACGCGCAGGAGCACGGCGCCGGCTTAGACCAGCGCATAAAGGACATGATACTCGACTACGTTGACAAGTTTGGCGAGGGGCTGTCGGCCTCAAAAGAGGCGGCCGAAGCCTTCATGAGGATAATAAGGGGCCCTGAGGTTTACCGGATCCTCTCCATGATGCACAAGCTCAAGTTTCTTGATAAACTCATACCTGAATTCGGAGACACGAGGCACAGGGTTCAACACGACCTCTATCACATATACACCGTAGACGCGCATACGCTCTTTGCCATAAGGGAATTAGAGCGTCTTGAAGATGACTATAAGAAGGATCTCCCTCTCCTTTCATCGATATATAATGACGTCACTGACAGGGCCGTATTGATACTCGCCGTCCTTTTCCATGATATAGGCAAGCCCCTCGGCAAGGGACACTCTGAGAAGGGCGCGGCCCTTATACCCGCCATAGCGTCAAGGCTCGGACTCGGCGAAGATACCGCCGACGAACTGGCCCTCCTTGTGAAAAACCACCTCCTCCTCGCCGACACCGCTCAGTACAGGGACCTCCATGATGAAAAACTTGTACTCGATTTCGCAAAAAAGATAGAGGACGTAGACAGGCTTAACCTGCTCTATCTCCTTACCTTCGCCGACGTAAGGGCCGTGGGCCCCGATGTGTGGAGCCAGTGGAAGGGCACGCTCTTCCAGGAGCTTTACTTGAAGGCCCTGAGGCACATCGAGAAGGGGACTTTTGAAATCGAGGCCGCCGGGCCGAGGGTAGCCAGAAAGATGGAGAAGGTGAAAGAGATACTCCTGCAGGAGGGATTCAGCGCGGCTGGACTTGATGAATACCTCAAACTACTCACGCAGAGGTATTTTTTATCCAACAGTGCCGAGGCAATAGCCGGCCATATAAAGATATTACAGCGGTTTGACGGCACCGCCCCCTATATAATGAAGATAACGCAGGACAAAGTGCGTCAATACACAGAGGTTATCGTATGCACCTACGACGTAAAGGGGCTTTTTTCCATGATAGCCGGGGTCATGGCCGCAACGGGCATGAACATACTCGGCGCGAATATAAACACGCTGAAGAACGGCCTGGCCCTTGATATACTTCAGGTTACGGCGCCTGAGGGCGGGCTCGTAACGGACGACTTCAAACTGAAGGGGGTCGAAAAGGCGCTAAGCGATGTTATTACGGGAGGTGTCAAGGTTGAAACGCTCGCCGCCGTGCGAAAACCCTCCATACTTGACAGAAAAGAGAAACCCGGCATCACCACAAGGGTCGGTATTGACAACGCCGTCTCTGACTCATACACAGTCATCGACATCCTGACACAGAATAGAATAGGGCTCCTCTATGAGATTACAAGCAAACTTTCATGGCTGGGCCTCTATATCTATTTAGCCAAGATTTCCACAAAAGGCGATGAGGCGGCCGATATCTTTTATGTAAAAGACATTTTCGGGCAGAAAATTTATCACAGGGAGAAGCTCGATTACATCCAGAAGACCCTCTCTGAGGCCCTGTCAGGCAGCGGGCGAGGGGATGTGGAGAAGGCTTGAGGGCGGGGCAGCATCAGGGCTGGTTGATTCCAATTAAGGGGCTTAAACAAGCTAACGAAGGAGAGATATGGAAAAGAGCCCTCTTATTGAAGAGTATCTTGAATATATAGTAATTGAGAGGGGTTTGAGCCTGAACACGAGAGACTCCTACTCCCGTGATTTAAAAGGTTTTTTAAGCTATACAAGAAAGAACGCCATCGGCCTCATCAGTGCCGGCCCCGCGGATATAACCGGTTATCTGAAGAAGTTAAGGGATGAAGGGCGTTCCGTGAGGTCTTACGCGAGGACACTCATCGCCATAAGGGGTTTTTACAAATACCTCTTGAGAAAGGGCGCGGTAAAGGAGTCACCATGCGCCCTTGTGGAGATGCCGAGGTTCTCCACGGGGATCCCGGAGTTTTTATCAATAAAAGAGGTTGAGAGGCTCCTGTCGGCCCCTGATACACAGACGCCGAGGGGGCTCCGGGACAGGGCCATGATAGAGACCCTTTACGCTACGGGGCTCAGGGTCTCGGAGCTTGTGGCCCTTAAACTGGACAATGTCAGCCTGCAGAGAGGTTTCCTCGTTACATTCGGCAAAGGCTCCAAAGAAAGGCTCGTACCATTGGGGGAGGCCGCCATGGTGTGGCTCGCCCGGTATATGGAGGGTTCGAGGGGGGCCTTCATAAAGGGCCGCCCCTCCAAATTCCTTTTTCTCACAAACCGCGCCGGGCCCATGACGAGGCAGAATTTCTGGACAATAATCAAGAAGGCCGCCCTCGTCGCCGGAATAGACAGGAAAAAAATCAAACCGCACATAATACGCCATTCCTTCGCCACTCATCTTCTCGAGGGGGGGGCGGACCTGCGTCATGTCCAGGCCATGCTCGGCCACGCCGACATATCCTCCACGCAGATTTATACTCACGTGACAACTGACAGGCTCAAAAAACTGCATAAGAAGGGCCATCCGAGGGGATAGTGTGGAGGAGAGTGCAAGGGCCGACAGAGACACTTATTTGAGGCGGCGCACGTACTGGACTATTATTTTACATAATATCCATTATGCGACAAGCCTGCCTTTAGAGATTTTATACAAAAGAAGCAATGAGTAAACAAATTAGATGAATACAGCAATAACTTAATTATTTACGTTAGGTATGAAATCATTCAATAATTACGTTCGTAAGTGTTCGTCTTACGTGTTTTATGGACTGGATCTTGTGCATGACAACGTCGCCAAGGACCTTGAAATTCGACGCGGCGACAAGGGCGATTATGTCATGGGGCCCTGTGACCATCTGGACCGACTTTACACCGGCTATCTTTGCTATCCTTTCCTGGACTTCCCTCGATTTTGCGTGCTCGCACTCTATAAAGACAAAGGCCTCAACGGACATCGCTTGCACCCCCTTTCTGCTTTCATTGTAAGTATAACACAATCAGGGCCGTTTTCACCCTCAGAACCGGGGTATCAAGCGCCTGAAGGCCCGTGGAAGATGCCCCTGTGACAATCCACGCAGGTCAGTCCCTTTTTCCTCATCTTGGAGTGGGCCGCCTTTCCGAAGGTGGAAGCGGGCCTCGGCGCCTTGTGACAGCCCCTGCAAGGGGCGCTGTCCCAACCCCTTATACTCTCCCTTGCCTTACGTATAAACTCACCCTTGCCCGCCTCAAAGGCCTCTCTGGTGGAAAAATCATACCTCCATTCATTTATCAGCTCTTTTACGCCCCTTAGATGCCTCCATATCCTTTTCGTGATTTGCGGAGGCAGGTGGCAGTCGCCGCAGACCGGATTTATTCCGAGTACGCCCCAGTGTGACGACTTCTTGAGGTCCTCATAAACATACTTCATGCTGTGGCACGAGGTACAGAACTCCAGGGAGGACGAATACTCCTCGGCGCGCTTTATCCCATAGGCTAATGCAATAACAACGAGAGCCGTTATTATGACAACCGCCTGAGCCTTTACGGAGGACCCTACCTTCATATAATATAAGTATCAGATTTAACGGTAAAGAGGAATTTTTTAGAAAAAAGAAATGTAATAAAGAGATGCTCTGTAGAGGCGCGGATATAAGG
>JBHHVI010000021.1:0-29429 GCA_046754225.1 Thermodesulfobacteriota bacterium
CTCTTTAACCCCGGCCATGTTAAAGGGTAGGCAAAAAGTATCTCTTTAACCCTTTTTTTTCAAGGGAATTAATTTTACCCTGGCAATTGCGTTTCTTTAAGGCCCCTTTTTGCAAAAAAATTTCCTGAATTTTTGACTATTTTTTACTTGGGGGGTTGCAAAATAAAAAATTTGGGATACATTTTAATGTGTCCATGTTGATTTACGGACCGGTGAGGTTTTTAGCCCTATGAAACCCCTTTATATCACTTTTGCGGTTCTTTTGCTTGTTGCGGGTTTTGCGGTTAAGGGCGTAAATGGAGACGGCGCCATGGCCTTTGGAATAAAGAGCCCTGATTTCAAAGAGGGGCAGCGCATTCCCGTTAAATTCACCTGTGAGGGTGAGGACCTCTCCCCGGAACTCGTATGGGAGGGGCCGCCGGAGGGAACGAAGAGCTATACCCTTATAGTGGAAGACCCCGACGCCCCCATGGGGACTTTTATCCACTGGGTCGTCTATGACGTGCCGCCTCATCTGCAGAAGCTGGAGAGGGGGATTGGCGGAGGGGGCGGCCTCGAAGGCCCTGTAAAGCAGGGTGTTTCGAGCTTCGGCAATACAGGCTACGGAGGCCCCTGTCCTCCCAAAGGGCACGGAGACCACAGGTATTTCTTCATCCTCCGGGCCCTGGACGTAGAGAACCTTGGTGTCGGCGCCGGGGCGGAAAAGGCCGACGTGGAAAGGGCGATGGAGGGGCACATATTAGGGGAAGTCTCCATTATGGGAAAATACAGCAGGTAAGCAGAACTGTATGGTTACAGGTCAACATAAACGAATAAAACATAAAAAACCAACAGGAGGCGATTAGATGGAACAGGCGAATGTTACTGAGACAAAAAGCTTCAAGGACGACGCGGTGGCGAAGGTCAACTACATAAAGACCGACGCCCTCACAGAGGACACCTACTATTTCAAGGCCGGCCAGGTCCTTGATTATCACAGACACCCCACAGGGGACCAGATCTTCTTCGTACAGGAGGGCGAGGGGACCTATTACCTCGACGCTGGAGAGGAGGAGAGCACGGAACTTAAACCCGGCTCTGTGGTACTCGCCCCCAAAAACGTCTGGCACAAGATAGTGGCGAAGACGGAACTCGTAGTCTCTCAGGCCACTCGCCAGCCGGCGGGCATGGAGACGAGAGAATAGAGCTCTGAGTGGGGACGGAGAAGGGGGGTCAAAAGACCTTTTTTCCTGCCATTTAAGCCGTGCTTCTCTGTTCTTCTCTGATGACAGGGGGGATTTTCATTTTGAAAATCCCCTTCTGTTTTTCAAAACACTTAAAAACCAGCAAGAAACCCTTTCTATTCCAGAGCCTTCCCGGAATCATCGGGAGAACCCATTTTTCACATGCATTTTTCGCTTGACAGGCACTATATCTTGTGGTGTATAATAGGACTCACCACACTATATAGATGATTTTCTTATATAAATCGGATAGTTACTCGGCACGTCCTTTAGCTCTTTTACAAACCTAAAATGCCGGATTTCTAAATAAAAATATTCATGAGCGCTTACGGCGCCTTGTAAGGCGCTATGGCCGTTGGAGAAAATTCTTTAAAGGGGGGGGATAAAAAAATATGGAGCAGGAAGTTCTTACCTTGAAAACCACGCCAGGGGGCGCGGCCGACTCCGCCGACTCCAATGTCGAGGTCCTGAAACAACCCGTTGAGATAAGCGAGAACAGCAGAAAGGTCCTCGAAAAAAGATACCTGAAAAAAGACGCCGAAGGCAACCCCCTTGAGACCGTTGAGGAGATGTTCTGGCGGGTGAGCACCAACATAGCCGGGGCCGAAAGGCTCTATGACGACGACGCCGACACAATGAGCGTGGCCATTGAGTTCTACACGATGATGGCCTCCCTCGAGTTTTTGCCCAACTCCCCCACCCTCATGAACGCCGGCAGGGACCTTCAGCAGCTCTCGGCCTGTTTCGTGCTTCCCATCGAGGACTCCATGGAGAGCATCTTCGAGGCCGTAAAACATACGGCCCTTATACACAAGTCCGGCGGCGGCACGGGTTTTTCCTTCTCGAAGTTAAGGCCCTCGGGAGACATCGTCGGCTCCACCTCGGGCATATCCTCGGGCCCCATATCCTTTATGACCGTCTTCGACGGCGCCACAGAGGCGATAAAGCAGGGCGGCACAAGGAGGGGCGCCAACATGGGGATCCTCCGCGTGGACCATCCCGACATACAGAACTTCATCACCTGCAAGGAAGATAACGCCAAACTCAATAACTTCAACATTTCGGTAAACATCACCGAGGACTTCATGAAGGCCGTGGAGACGGACGGGACTTACGACCTCAAAAACCCGAGGACCAACAGGCCGCTCCACGCCTTAAAGGCGAAAGAGGTCTTCGACAAGATTGTCGAGATGGCGTGGAAGAACGGCGAGCCCGGCATTATCTTTATAGACAGGATAAACGCCGAAAACCCCACCCCCCACGTGGGCGAGATGGAGTCCACCAACCCCTGCGGCGAGCAACCCCTACTGCCTTACGAGTCCTGCAACCTCGGCTCCATAAACTTAAGCCGCATGGTTATGAAAACTGAGGAGGGGAGCGCTTCGGGATACGCCCTCGACAGGGAAAAGCTGAAAGAGACGGTAAAAAAGGCCGTCCACTTCCTCGATAACGTAATAGACATGAACCACTATCCCATAGAAAAGATAGGGGAGATGACAAGGTCCAACAGGAAGATCGGCCTGGGGTTAATGGGCTTCGCCGACATGCTGATAAAACTCGGCGTCCCCTATGATTCGGAAGAGGCGATAGCCACGGCTGAGCTGGTGATGGGGCTCATCCAGACAACAGGGCGCGAGGCCTCCATGGAGCTCGCCCGCGCGAGGGGGACCTTCCCGAATTATGAGGGCTCCGTCTTTGACAGGAGGAACCAGCCCGTAAGGAACGCCACGGTAACCACCATCGCTCCCACGGGCACGATCTCCATCATATCAAACTGTTCTTCCGGCGTGGAACCCCTCTTCGCCCTCGCCTTTACGAGGAATGTAATGGACGGCGCCGAACTCCTCGAGGTAAACCCTCTATTCGAGGAGACGGCCCGTAAAAGGGGCTTCGACAGCCCTGAGCTGATGAAAGAGGTGGCCGCCGCGGGGACCCTTCACGATATAGAAGGTATCCCCGATGACATAAAGAGGGTCTTTGTCACGGCCCATGACATAACCCCCGAGTGGCACATAAGGATGCAGGCGGCCTTCCAGAAGTATACGGATAACGCCGTAAGTAAGACCGTTAACTTCCCGGGCGACGCCACTGTCGAGGACGTGGCCGGGGTTTACGAACTCGCCTACAAATTAGGATGCAAGGGAGTGACCGTCTACAGGGACGGATCAAGAGACGCCCAGGTCCTGCAGAAGGGGAATGAAAAGAAGACTGTGGATACGGCCATAGCCGTTGAAAAGACCTACTCGGCCGCCTCACCGAGGCCCAGGGGAGAGTTGGCCTTCGGCATAACGAGGAAGATAAAGACAGGCTGCGGGAACCTCTACGTGACCATAAACGAGGACGAGGAAGGAAAACCAATAGAAATATTCACCCAGATAGGCAAGGCCGGCGGGTGCGTGGCCTCACAGTGCGAGGCCATGGGGAGGATGACCTCCCTGGCGCTAAGGAGCGGCGTAGGGCCCGAGGAGATAATAAAACAGATGAGGGGGATAAGCTGTCACCTCCCCGTCGGCTTCGGCGCCACAAAGGTGACATCATGCTCCGACGCCATGGCAAAGGCCATGGAGTGGTATGTCGCCTTAAAGATGAAAAGAAAAGCCCCGCTTTACATAGAAGAGGGCATGACGTATTTAAGTGGAGAAATACATGGTAAAAGCCAAGTATCAGGCACACTGACTGTAACAAAAGGCGTGGCCCTGGAAGAGACCCTTGACTTCACCCCTGTGCCCTCGGTCTTCAAGCGCGGGGCCTGCCCGGACTGCGGCGGCACGGTGGAGCACGCCGACGGGTGCGTCGTATGCAGGGGCTGCGGTTATACGGAGTGCGGCTGATTAAGGGGAAACTTTTTTAAAAAAGTTTCCCCTTAAAAAATCCCGGCGGCTCCCTTTTACAGGGCCTTCCAGGTCTACCGTGGCCCAGGCAAAAAGAGGTGTCTTTAGACCCCATGCCCCTTGAACTCGACATAGAATGCGAACTCTGCGGATGGCGGTTCAAGAGGTTTTTAAGTGACACCCCCACTGACGTCACCTTTCGCTGCCCCCTCTGCTTCTCCTTCGCCCTCGCCATAATAGAGGATTTTTCTCCGGGTACGAAAAAATACGCCTTCACCCCCGTCCTTAAAAAACCCGGCCATAAGAAGAGGAAGAAATTGTAAGGGTAAGGTTTTCCCTCCGCTTTAATAAAACCGGCCTGTAGCTCCGCCGTAACAAAAAACCCTTCACCCCCCCTACAGCCTCTCGCCGCAGAACTTGCAGTACATGGCGTCCATGTCGTGCCCCTCGGCGCTGCACTCGTGGCACGCGCGCGTCGTCATCTTCTCCCCGGCCATGGCGTAGGATATCTCGGCCGTCACAATGCCCGTGGGCACGGCTATGATGCTGTAACCTATAATCATAATGACGGAGGCGAGCGCCATGCCCAGCGGCGTCTTCGGATATATATCGCCGAAGCCCACGGTGGTCAGCGTCACTATGGCCCAGTATACTGACCTCGGGATGGAGGTAAAGCCGTTTTCGGGCCCCTCAATCAGGTACATCATGGAGCCGAGGACGGTGACGATGAGAAGGACCGTGAAGAGGAAGATGGTAATCTTCCGGCGGCTCGCTCTGAGGGCCCGTGAAAGAAGGCGCGCCTCGCCCACGTAGGGGACTATCTTGAGCACACGGAAGACCCTCAGGACCCGGAGGACCCGTATGACGAGAAGGTACTGGCTTCCGGGAAAGAGGAGGCTTAAGTATGTGGGGACGATGGCCAGAAAATCGATGACGCCGAAGAAGCTCATGGCGTACTTGCTAGGACGACCCACGCAAATGAGCCTCAGGACGTACTCCACGGTAAAGAGGATGGTGAAGGCCCACTCGGCCCTGTAGAGGAGGTCGCCGTAACGAGCCCTTACCGGCTCCACGCTGTCGAGCATCACGGCGAGCACGCTCGCGAGTATGGCGGCGAGGAGCAGGACGTCAAAGGCCTTGCCCCCGGGGGTGTCCGCCTCGAAGATTATCTCATGCAGGAACGAGCGCCACCTTCCGTACTTGAGATGCGTCCTGTCAGGTCTGTCCGGGTTAGCCATGGATGGTTGGCATATAAGAGGTTCACGTAAGGGCGGTGGTCTCAATTTGCAATATACATTCGCCCACCTCTATTGTCAATCTTTGAACTGGAACTGGAACTGGAACCGGACCCGGACCCGGCTCCGTTAGGAGGGAAAGACCGTAAATACACCCCCCGGCTTCGAAGGGCCGGAGCCCAGCTATCCCGCTAAAAATTTCCTTTCCAGAAACATTTGTGGTAAATTTAGAAGATGTATGAGCTGACGATAACCACCACATTCTCCTCCGCCCATAACCTCAGGGGCTACGAGGGGGCCTGCGAGAGGCTCCACGGCCACAACTGGAAGGTCGAGGTCTCTGTAAGTTCCGGTAAGCTCGACAGACTCGGCATGGTCATGGACTTTAGAAAACTCAAGGCCGAAACAGCGAAGATTATCGAGACGATAGACCACAGGTACTTAAACGAGGTCCCTCCATTTGACTCGGAAAACCCGTCGGCTGAGAATATAGCCTCTTTTTTATTCAAGGAACTCTCTACGGTCGTTAATGACAACGCCAAAAAAATCTCAAGGGTCAGGGTCTGGGAGTCGGAGACGGCGGCGGCGGCTTACTCCGAATAGCCTTCACGCGTCGCACAAGGCCCCCCTTCTTTAATTCGGAACAACCTTAAAGGTAAAAAATGGCGACAATAAAAAACAAAAAAGATTTAAGGGATATCCAGGCCGAGCCTGATTTCAGAAAACTCGACATCGACAAGGTGGGGGTAAAGGACATCAGCTATCCCATAGTGGTCCTTGACAAGAAGAAGAAGACCCAGCACACCGTGGCGACTATAAACATGTACGTGGACCTGCCCCACCAGTTCAAGGGTACGCATATGAGCAGGTTCGTAGAGATCTTGAACGAGCACCGTGCAGAGGTGTCGGTAAAGAACTTCCCCGAGATAATGGAGAAGATGAAAAAACGCTTCGAGGCCTCCACGGCGCATCTCGAAGTGGAGTTCCCCTACTTTATAGAAAAGTCCGCCCCTGTCTCAAGGTCAAGGGGTTTGATGGAATACAGGTGCAAGTACTCGGGGACCCTGAACAACGAAAAGAGGGACCTCGTCCTCGAGGTGATGATACCCGTCTCCACGCTCTGTCCCTGCTCAAAGGAAATAAGCGAACGGGGCGCTCACAACCAGCGGGGGATTATAAAGGTCGCTTTCAGGTTCAAGGGTTTCGTCTGGATAGAGGATATAATAAAAAGGGTGGAAAAGTCGGCGTCGAGCCCGGTATTTTCACTCCTGAAGAGGGTGGATGAGAAGTATGTTACCGAGAAGGCTTACGACAACCCCATGTTCGTCGAGGACGTGGTAAGGGAAGTGGCCCTGAATCTAAAGAAGGTGAAAAATATAACCTGGTTCAGGATAGAGGTTGAAAACTACGAGTCCATACACAACCACAGCGCCTACGCCTTTCTCGAAAGGAGTTTATGACTTTTTCGCTCTGAATGACCGGGGGGTTCCCGGCCTTTAATTAAGTCAGGTTGTAGACAGCAAAAACCCTCCGGATATGCGGAGGGTTTTTTGTATAAGAGGCGCTGAGACCGGCCCGTTTTATTTTTTCGATATTATATCCGTCACCTTCTCTTTGAGTTCATCCACCCAGAAGGGGTTACCCTTCTGGATGAAACCCTTTACATGGAGACTGAACCACTTGCGGTCAAGGGCCACATCGTCAACAAGTTCCTTGCCCGTCGTTACTATGGCCGGTATCTTAAACCCGAGTTCATCAGCCCTCTTTAACACCTCTTCTCCATCCATTCTCGCGTCCGGGTCATCGGGGTTTTTGAGATAAAGGTCGACTACAAGGAGGGTGACGCCTTCGGTCCTCAAGACCCTCAAGGCCTCCTCACCGTTCTTGGCCAGTATAACCCTGTAGTCCGTATCTTTGAGCGTATTCTCCACCATCTTACGCGAAAGTCCGTCGTCCTCAACAACAAGCACTGTCTCAACAAAAGCCGCCTCCGGAGCGGTGGCCGCGCCCGGCTCCTCCACGGCCGCGGGGACGGCCTCGACGGGAAGGGGGGCTACCGCCTCGACATCAAACCCGGCGCCGTCCGCTTTCCTGACCATGTAAGGGGCGCCGCACCTTACGCAACTTACAGGGGCGCCTTCCTCCCATTCCGCCAGGTCATCAGCCGGTATCCACAGCCTGAAACGGGCCCTGCATTTGGCACACGTTATTTCAATGGGTTCCTTGTTGGCCGCCATGGTCTTTAATTGAACTAAGGGTTATCAATACATGGGCCGAACCTGCATAAGACTCAGGTAAGGCAGAAAAAAGTCAAAGAATAGTTTAACTTAAGAAAAGAAAGGTTGTCAACAATTCTATGGATGGAACGGTTACTGGGGGAGCTCTCCCCTTATATCGGCCACCTTGCCTATGCCACGGAGGCTGAAGGCAAGGTAGACGACATTTTCTTCGATCTTGTCTGAGAAAGTAAGGTCGGCGCTCCAGCACTGGTGGGTGTAGCTTGCCACATATTGCCTCTCTATGGACCTGCCCTCGTCAAGAGAAAACCTTTCGCTGTAAGTGATGTCAAGGGCTCTTGAGACATGCACCTTCACGGCGCCCTCTATGAAGTTAGTATCGTCCCTAACGAACCTGTGTGAGACTGATAACGCGTCACCCCTTGAGTCGTTAACGGCGAATTCCGCGTAATAATTGGTAAACCGGTCGTCATAGACGTTGTAATCGCCGCTGGCCGTAAGCGAGGACCATTTTGCCGGATTTAATATCAACTCCGCGCTTAAGTCTGAAAAAGGTCTCCGCTCGTCTGTGGATGAAACGAGCTTCCTTGTGGCCTCGTTTATGTTAAAATTCTGGCTTATCTCGAAATAGATATAATCACGGTAGACCTTCTTCTCCCCCTCGAAGTACTTGCCTGTGAGGATGGAGTTGAGCGAATAGGTGACGGTGTTGGAGGCCGCTATCGCGTCAACAGAGTCAAAGTCCGGCAGGTTGTCCTGAACGGCCTCGGGGATGTAAGTATAAGACAACTTGGGGCGGAGCGTATGTTTAAAGGCCTTAATCTTCTTAAGATCCGTAAAATATATCCTCGCGAAGGTCGTGGTAATCTCAGAAGTCACGTCGTAGAGGTACCTGTCGATATAGCGCCCGTTAGGGTCTTTCTTAACGACATAAAAAGTCCCCCTCGGCGCGACTGACGTATTGAAGTCGAAATATCCGCCCGGGGCGAGCGGCAGCGAGAGTTTAGGCCGAAGGTCGAGCCTTTGACCCGTAATACCTTCGTCCCTTGAAAAATTTATAAAGGATGAGTTGAGGGAGACGTAAAAGGGCGTGGAAAGGACCTTCTGGTCCGCCGCCGTAAAGGTTATCTCCGGCAGCTTCCTGAGCGTCGTGGAGTCGTCCTCCACGAGGAGGTTGTCGAAGACGCGCAGCTGCGCGACGAGACTGTAGATGGACCAGTTCCTGCTTATAGAGACGTTACTTTCAAGGCTTTCAATGCTCCGGTCCGAACCCTCGCCGAAATCGAGAAAATATTCGTCGTCGCTTACGATGTTCACATCGGCGTTCACGTTAAAGCCGAGACTGAATATCTCCGTATGCGCCAACTTCAACTGCCACCTGTTTGTGCCGGCGCTCTCGGGCCTTGCGAGGTTGTCCACGTTCTGCCTGAACTCCCTGACCCTGTCCATGTCATCTTCTCCAAAGTGATACAAATAAAATTCCCCGTAACTGTCCCTCGTCCGGATGTACCTGAACTCAAGACCTTCCCCGACTCCACGGCTCGTCTCCACGTCGAGGTAAAGGGTGGCGTCCATATTCCTGGAAATGGCCCAGAAAAAGGCGTTGCCGAGGGCGAACCCCTTCAGCTCGGAAAACCCCGGCTTGGGCATGAGAAAACCCGTCTGCCGCTCCTTCTTGATTGGAAGCAATATGTAGGGAGAGTAGAGGACCGGCACCCCCTTTATCCTGAAAAAGGCGTTTCTCCCTGTAAAGGACTCGCCCGAGATTATCCTTGCCTCTGAGGCGGAAAAACTCCAGGCGGGACTTTTACCTTCCCCGGGACAATCGCAGGTGGTGTACGAGACCGCTGCGCCCTCATAGGACTCGGGGCCGGTCTTCCTCAAAACATCGCCGTCTATGTGGGCGTTATCCCTCTTGAAGAAGAGCCTGGCCTTTGCGATAACAGCGGTCTTTTCCTTTATATTCAGCTCAAGGTCCTCACCGGCGAGGGTGTTGCCCTCCCTGTCAACAATCGTAACGTGGCCTGAAGTCGTCGCGACTCCTGAACCCATGTTCAGGACGGCGGCCCCGGTCTTCAGTGTCGTGCCATCCTGCGTTATCAGGACATTTCCCCTCGCGCGGTAGGTATCTGTCTCTTTGTCGAAACTGAGATAATCGGCGGTCACCTCCACGGGGGTGCCCTGATTGAAAAAGCCGCCGCCCTCTTCGGCCAGCGCAAAGCCGGACCCCATGAAAATAAGGGCCGCTGCGGAGCAAAAGATTATTTGAAAAGTTGTAAAAACCTTAAATCCACGCATACTTTCAAAAAAATACATTATCGAATTTTTACGGGGAGAGGCCTTTTGAGAAAATCCGTTCCTGACAAAAAGGCGTATCAGGGCTGAACAAAAACCCCTTTTTAATACAAACGCAGTTGAAAATTAGCACACAAGCCCTTTTTTTACAAGACTGGGGAAAAAGCAGGGGACTCAGGGAATGGGTTTTCTGTATGTAAAAAGAGCGGTTTTGTCCGTGCGGAGAAAAAAGGGCTTTTAATCGCGAAGGGGCCTGAAGGCCCTCAAGAAGGCCCGGCGGCCTTTAAGGACTTGAGCAAAAATTCCCTCGCCTCGCCGGCGATAAAGATGGAACCCGTTATCAATACGGCGCCTTCTGGGCGGGCCTCTTTAAGGGCGGCAGTAACCGCGGCCCTTACGCCCTTTTTAACTATCACAGCCTTATGGTAGTGTCTTATACGCTCCGCGAGAAGCCCTGCCTCCGCCGCCCTTTCGTTATCCGCCATGGTCAGTATTACCTTTTCCGGCAAATCCATTAAGGGTGAAAAAAAACCGTCTATATCCTTATCCTTCGAGAGGCCGGCTACGAGTATGACGCTCGGCCGGCTTAAGAGTTCGGAAAGGGCGCCCCTTAATGCCGCGGCGCCCGAGGGGTTATGCGCGCAGTCGATTATCACAAGGGGTTTTTCACCCATGACCTCAAGCCTTCCGGGCCAGAATGCTTTTTTCAGACCCTCCTTAATGGCGGGGCCGTCAACGGGCAGGCCCGCCTCTCTCACGGCCTCAACGGCGGCGAGCGCCAGGGCGGCGTTTTTGTACTGGTGGGCCCCTCTTAAATTAATCCTCAATCCGCTCAAAGTCCCATGTATGCCGGAGTAATTGAACCCGGCGTCACTTCCGGGCGTGACGAAGTCGAAATCCACGCCCAATCTATAGAGCCTCGCGTCCCGCTCTCTTGAAACATCCCGGAGAACTTTTAAAGGGGCCCTCTTCGCCTCGGCGGTTACTACCGGCGCGCCCGCTTTTATTATCCCCGCCTTTTCCATGGCTATACTTTCAAGGTCCTCGCCGAGGTGTCGCGTATGGTCAAGGCCGATATTCGTGATAACGGAGACAAGGGGCGTTATCGTATTCGTGGCGTCGAAGCTGCCGCCCATACCGGTCTCGACAACCGCGACCTCCACGCCCCTCATTCTAAAAAGCTCAAATGCCATGGCCGTTACGAATTCAAAAAATGTCGGCACGGCCTCCGACTCAGCGCAAAACTCCCTTTCCGCCGCCCTCTTTACTTTTTCGGCCGTCTCTACCACCTCTTCATCGGAAACCTCCACGCCCCCTATCCTTATCCTCTCGTTAAACCTCATGAGGTGCGGCGAGGTGTAGAGCCCCGTGGTAAACCCTGACTCTTCAAGCATGGACTCGATGAAGGCCGAGGTGGAACCCTTACCGTTCGTCCCGGCCACATGTACGGAGGAAAAAGCGCCCTCCGGGTTTTTGAGGGCGGCTAAAAGCCTCTTTATGGCGGCGAGCCCCGGCCTGATGCCGAGGCGTTTAAGGCCGTAAAGATAATCGATTGTTCTGAGATAGGAAGACATCTCTATCAGGGGATTCTTATGAGCATATGCGTGTAAAAAAATCCAAAGGTCTACTCGGTATGTCAACAAATGGGGGGGGCGGCGGGTGAAGGGAAAAAACCTCAGCAGAGCATTGCAAGAATATTGGAAATGGTCTCCCTTAAATTTTTTCTCTCCACTATCATATCTATCATGCCGTGCTCAAGGAGGTACTCCGCCCTCTGGAATCCCTCGGGCAGGGTCTGCCGTATGGTCTCGGCTATAACCCTTGGGCCCGCGAAACCTATAAGGGCCTTCGGCTCGGCGATTATAATATCACCGAGCATGGCGAAACTCGCCGTTACGCCGCCCGTTGTGGGGTCTGTAAGTACGGAGATAAAGGGGCATCCCGCCTCCTTGAGCCTGGCGGCGGCGGCGCTCGTCTTTGCCATCTGCATGAGTGAAAGGATGCCCTCCTGCATCCGCGCCCCCCCCGAAGAAGAAATTACAACAGCGCCGCACTTCTCCTTTACCGCCCTCTCAAATGCCCTTGTAATCTTTTCCCCGGCCACGGAGCCCATTGAGCCGCCCATGAAGGAAAAATCAAAGGCGGCGATGGAGGCCGCGCTGCCGCCTATGGAGGCCATGCCGGAGACGACGGCGTCATTGAGCCCCGTCTTCTTATGATAGGCCTTTATCTTGGTCTTGTACTTTTTAAGGTCCTTGAAATCAAGGGAGTCTTTCGGTTCAAGTCCGGCGTCAAACTCCTCGAAGCTCTTTTCGTCGGCGAGCATATCTATCCTTACACGCGCCGGTATGCGGAAGTGGTAATTGCATTTGGGACAGACCTCAAGGTTCGTTTCAACCTCTTTTTTGTATATTATCTCGGCGCAGCTGTTGCATTTGACCCAGAGGCCCTGGGGGACCTTTACCGCCTTGCCGTCAGTTGAAAAAAAATTCTTCTTAAATAAACCCATAACATTTCTCCGGCCTTAACAGAAAGACGCCGGCGAACTGGCCGCGCTCCGCCGGGCCCAAAATTATGGCGCTGAAACGCCCGGAGACTACCATCACCCCCTATGGGCATTTACCATATTAGCGTAAAATTGTATACCCGATTTTTCATGAGCCCCCCGCAGGCGGTGGACTCAACTCATCCCTTTCTTCATGCCTGAGACAAACCTCCCCACCTCCCTCAGGATCTTTTTCCGTCCGCCGCCCCTCGAGATAATGTCGATTATGGCGCTCCCAACTATAACCCCGTCGGCGTAGCCACAAACCTTTTTCGCCTGAGCCGGGCTCGACACGCCGAAACCCACTCCTATGGGCAGGTCCGTAAACTTACGCGCCTCTTTTAAATGCCCGGAAATTTCCGTTGATAATTTTTTTCTCGCCCCTGTTACCCCCGTAAGACTTACAAAATATATAAAGCCCGAACCCTTTGAGGCCACGAGCCTCATCCTCTCGGCGTCGCTTGTGGGCGTCAAGAGGAAGACGAGGTCTATTCCCGCCCTGTCCAGTTCCTTTTTAAGCTCACCGGACTCTTCGGGGGGGAGGTCGACTATGAGCACGCCGTCGACGCCGGCCCTCTTTGCCGCCGCGGCGAATCTACCAGGGCCGTAATGGAATATGGGGTTATAATAACCGAAGAGGATTAAAGGTACTTCGCTCTTTTCCCTGACCTCTTTTACGAGGGTTAAGACCCTAAAGAGGGTCACCCCCTTTTTAAGCGCTCTCTCTGAAGAGGCCTGAATCGTCGGGCCGTCGGCCATGGGGTCTGAAAAGGGTATGCCCAGTTCTATGATATCGGCGCCCGAGCGCTCGAGGGTGAATATCAGCTCCTTTGTAATCGACAGGTCAGGGTCCCCGGCTGTGATAAAGGTTATAAGGGCCTTGCCGCCCTCGTCCCTGAGCCTCTTAAAGACATATTGAATCCTCGTTTTTTTGTCCTCTTCTCTCTTCATATCCGTTATTTACCTTTTTTATTTTTTATAATGAAAAACCCGGGAGACCGTATCGAGGTCCTTGTCGCCCCTGCCCGAAAGGTTTATTATTACCGTTGCATTCGTTTTCATCTTTTTCGCCGCCCTTACCCCGTAGGCCACGGCGTGTGAGGACTCAAGGGCCGGTATTATGCCCTCGGAAAGAGTAAGGGCCTTAAAGCCTTGAAGGGCCTCTTTATCGGTGATAGTCGTGTAGCCGGCCCTTCCCGTGTCATGCAGGAATGAATGTTCGGGTCCCACGCCAGGGTAATCGAGGCCGGCGGAGATGGAGTGGGTGTGCTTTATCTGGCCGTACCTGTCCTGAAGGAGATAGGATTTACTTCCGTGCAGCACCCCCACCTCCCCGCCGCAGATGGATGCGGCGTGATGGCCCGACTTGAGCCCGGAGCCCCCGGCCTCCACCCCTGTCATCTTTACACCCTTGTCGTCAAGGAAAGGGTAAAAAAGGCCCATGGCGTTGCTGCCGCCGCCGACGCAGGCGACAAGGAGGTCCGGGAGCCCCCCGGTCATCGCCTTTATCTGGCGGCGCGCCTCGCGCCCGATAACGGCCTGAAAGTCCCTTACCATCATGGGGTAGGGATGGGGGCCGGCCACGCTTCCGATTATGTAAAAGGTGTTGTAGACGTTCGTCACCCAGTCACGGATGGCCTCGTTCATGGCGTCCTTTAAGGTGCGGCTGCCGGAGCTTACGGGGGTAACCTTCGCGCCGAGGAGCTTCATCCTGAATACGTTCGGCGACTGCCTCTCTATATCCTCTTCGCCCATGTATATCTCACACTCGAGGCCGAACATGGCCGCCACCGTCGCCGTGGCCACGCCGTGCTGGCCCGCGCCCGTCTCGGCTATGATGCGGGTCTTGCCCATCCTCTTTGCGAGAAGGACCTGGCCCAGGGTGTTGTTGATCTTGTGGGCGCCCGTATGGCAGAGGTCCTCCCTCTTGAGATATATACGCGCCCCGCCCGTCTTCTCTGTAAGCCTTTCGGCGAAGTAGAGAGGCGTCGGCCTTCCAACATACTCCCTTAGATAAAAATCCAGCTCCTCCTTGAAGGCGGAGTCGCTCTTAAGCCTCTTGTACGTCTCTTCGAGTTCAAGGACGGCCGGCACCAGCGTCTCGGATATATACCTTCCGCCGTACTCACCGAAGTGTCCTCTCCTGTCAGGTATCCTTTTCATGCCTTTTACCTTCGTCTTATTTTTTTTACGGGCCGGCCCATTACCCCCTGGCCCCGTCTATAAACGCCTTAACCTTTTTATGGTCCTTTTTTCCGGCCCGCTCTTCAACGCCGGAGCTTACGTCCACGGCGTAGGGCCCTACACGCTCCACCGCTGCCCGTACGTTTTCCGGCCCAAGCCCTCCCGAGAGTATAATAGGGCCGTATTTTTTGGCGGCCACGGCTATCTCCCAGTCAAAGGTCTCGCCAGTGCCGCCGGGCACCCCCTTTTTGTAAGTGTCGAGAAGAAAGGCCGACACATTATAACCTGCCATGGGCTCAATATCCTTTATCCCCCCCACCCTGAAGGACTTTATCACCCTCGCCCCCGTCCTCCGGCATGACGCAGGGCTTTCATTGCCGTGCAGTTGCACGGCGTCGAGCCTTACTTCATTTATAAGAGCGTTAACCCTGTCCGGGTCCTCATCAACGAATACGCCCACGGCCGTTACAAAGGGCGGAAGGGCCCTTATGATTTCAGCCGCCCTGACGGGCTCGATATAGCGGGGGCTGCCTTCCCAGAAGATAAAGCCCAGGGCGTCGGCGCCCGCAGCCGCAGAGAAGTGGGCGTCCGCCTCATTCGTTATGCCGCATACCTTTACCTTAACCATTTTTAAAATTCTCATCCATAAAAAAATTCAGCCGTCCTTAAAGAGGCCCGGCGCCAAGAAGCTCCCTGAGCTTTTTCGCCTCGTCGACTTCCCTCATAAGGGCCGTGCCCACGAGAAAGGCGCTCACGCCGAGCCTTTTTAATTCCATTATATCGTCGCGGTTATTTATGCCGCTCTCGGAAATTACAATCCTGCCATCAGGCACGAGGGGGGCGAGCCTCCTTGTCGTCTCGATATCCGTCGTGAAGGTCGTAAGGTCGCGGTTATTTATGCCTATAATATCCGCGCCGGCCTCGAGGGCCGCGGTAAGCTCAACCTCTGTGTGCACCTCCACGAGGGGGGCCATGCCGAGAGTTTTTGTAAGCTCTATAAACCTCTTAAGGTCAACTTTATCGAGTATGTTTACAATAAGGAGAACCGCGTCGGCGCCGGCGGCCCTGGACTCATATACCTGAAACTCGTCTAAAATAAAATCCTTTCTAAGTACCGGTATTCCTACCTTATCCTTTATAAGGGTCAGGTAAGATAGTGAGCCGTGGAAAAATTTTTCTTCCGTAAGGACGGAGAGCGCCGCCGCGCCGCTTCCCTCATAGGACTTCGCTATCTCAAGAGGAGAGAAATCACTTCGTATAACGCCCTTTGACGGTGAGGCCTTTTTTACCTCGGCTATTATTCTTATCGCGCCGGGCCCGCCCTTTTCACTCACGGCCCGGGCAAAATCCCCTGGAGGCGGGGCCTCGCCGGCTTTCGCTTTAATTTCTTTTAATTTTTCGGAAAAACCTGAAGAGGCCTTGAGCGCAGAGAGTTCCTCTTCCTTACTCTCTATTATCTCTTTTAACGCCACGGTCATCTGTTTTATGAATAAAGATTATCTGTTTGAGATTTTTTTAAGGCTTTCGAGCTTTTCAAGCGCCCCGCCTGAGTCTATCGCACCATGCGCCTCGGCAATGCCCTCTTCCAGGGTTTTGGCCTTTGCCCCGGCAACTATGGCCGCGGCGCTGTTAAGGATTACCACGTCGCGGGCCGGCCCCTTTTCGCCGTTAAAGACCGCGAGGATAATACGGGCGTTTTCCACGGGCTCCCCGCCACGGAGGTCAGCGGGGCTGCACCTTTCAAAACCGAAGTCCTCGGGCCTTATGTGATACGTCTTTATTGAGGCCTCTTTCAACTCCGTCACCCTCGTCTCGCCCGCAAGGGTTATCTCGTCAAGGCCGTCCTCGCCGCAGACCACAAAGGCGTACTCGCAACCGAGGTTATAGAGGACCTTGGCCAAAAGGTCCGTCAAAGAGGGGTCGTATACACCGAGGACCTGGCGCGGGGCCCCCGCCGGGTTTGTAAGGGGGCCGAGGATATTAAATATCGTCCTTATGCCTATCTCACGCCTCACGGGCGCGGCGTACTTCATCGCGCCGTGAAGAAGGGGCGCGAACAAAAACCCTATTCCCACCTCCTTAAGACACTCCTCGACTCGCCCAACTTTGGCCTCAATATTCACGCCCAGCTCCTTTAGGACGTCGGCGCTTCCGCTCCTTGAAGAGACGCTCCTGTTTCCGTGCTTGGCCACAATAACCCCGGCAGCCGCGGCTACAAAGGCCGAGGCCGTGGAGATATTAAAGGTCATCGATTCATCGCCGCCCGTCCCGCACGTGTCAACGACCACTCCGCCCGGCGTCTTCACCTTCGTCGACTTCTCGCGCATCACCAGCGCTGCGCCCGTTATCTCCTCGACGGTCTCTCCCTTTAAGCGGAGCGCCGTAATAAAGGCGGCTATCTGCGCCGCCGTGGCATGGCCGCCCATTATCCCCTCCATGGCCCCCTTCATTTCCTCTTCAGTCAGGTCCGCCCCCTTTACAACCTTTGAGATAACCTCTTTTATCATCGGCTTATCCTTTTCTTCGTCACGTATGGAACAGAACATTTTTTTAATTAGGTATAATAGTTAATTGATATGAAAATTTGGCCACAGTAGCCAAATGTTCATTTGAAAGGAGTTAACATTCATGTTAAGACCCCCGGACCATCAAGCGTATTTCTTTAAAAAATTTTTCAGTATCGCCTTGCCCGCCCCGGTAAGTATGGACTCGGGATGAAACTGCACGCCTTCGAGGGGATACTTCCTGTGCCTGAGCCCCATTATCTCGTCCCTGTCAGTCCACGCGCTTACTTCAAAGACGTCGGGGAGCGTCTCCTTCCGGACAATGAGCGAATGGTAACGGTTCGCCTGAAAGGGGTCCTCGATACCCTCGAATATCGTCCTGCCGTCGTGGTATACCATGGACGTCTTTCCGTGCATAAGCCTCTCCGCCCTGACTATATCTGCGCCGAAGGCGTACCCCACCGACTGGTGCCCGAGGCATACCCCGAAAATGGGGATGCGTCCGGCGAAGTGTTTTATAACCTCTACGGAAATGCCGGCCTTCTTCGGGTCACAGGGGCCCGGAGAGATTACGATAAAGCGGGGCTTTTTCTTCTCAATCTCCACGGCCGTTATGGCGTCGTTCCTGAAGACCTCCACGCCCGCGCCCAGTTCAAGAAAATACTGAACGAGGTTGTAGGTAAAGGAATCATAATTATCTATCATCAACAGCATTTTTTAGTTCAACCCTTCAATGTTAAGCTACAACCAGACAAATTACCTCAGGCCCTTCCTCGCCATCTCGATGGCCTTGAGCATGCCCCGGGCCTTGTTCTCCGTCTCTTCGAATTCTTTTTCCGGCTGAGAGTCGGCCACTATCCCGGCCCCGGCCTGTATGTAAATCTTCTTGTCCTTTATAACCATCGTCCTTATGGCTATACACATATCCATGTTGCCGGAATAACCGAAGTACCCCACAGAGCCGCCGTAGACCCCCCTTCTTACGGGCTCCAGCTCTTCTATTATCTCCATGGCCCTTATCTTCGGGGCCCCCGTGAGGGTGCCCGCGGGAAAACAGGCCCGGAGAGCGTCGAACTCGTCCTTGCCTTCGAGGAGCGTGCCGTGCACGTCCGTCACGAGGTGCATCACATGAGAATATCTCTCTATTGTCATGAGGTCGTCCACGCGTATTGTCCCGGTCCTGCAGACCCGCCCTATATCGTTACGCCCGAGGTCCACGAGCATGATATGTTCGGCCCTCTCCTTTGGGTCGGCCATGAGCTCACGGGCAAGGCCTTCGTCCTCCTCGCCGTCGCGCCCCCGCCTTCTCGTACCGGCTATGGGCTTTACGTTTACGTCCCCGCCCTCGACCCTTACGAGTATCTCAGGCGACGATCCCACGAGCGTTAGATCCTCGAGCCTCAGGAAAAACATATAGGGCGACGGGTTTATCACACGGAGCGCCCTGTAGACGTCAAAGGGGTCTACGTCGAGGGGGGTGGAAAACCTCTGGGAGAGTACCGTCTGAATGACATCCCCATCCCTTATATATTCCTTAATCCTATTAACGGCCTCCAAGAAATCCCCGCGCTCGAAGTTCGAGCTTACCGACCCGTCCCCTGAAACCCCGTCGGCCTCTCTCTCCTCTCCCCCCTTCTTCCTCAGGGCGTCGACAAGGGCTTCTATCTTTTCAATAGAACTTCTGTAGACCTCCGCGGCGTCGGCGCCTTCCTCTATAAAGGCGTTGGCTATGACCTTTATCTTATGCTCCACGTTGTCGAAGACAAGGAGCGTGTCGGTAAATATAAAATAAAGGTCGTGGATATCGAGGTCTTTTTGGGCGAGCTCGGGAAGTTTTTCAAAATGCCTTACCACATCATAGCCAAGATACCCGATGGCGCCGCCGAAGAACCTTGGAGCCCCGTCCACGTCGGCGGCCCTGAACCCCTTTATAAGACCTTTAAGCACCTCCGCGGGGTCGCCTTTTATTACCTTTTTCTCCCCTCCCGCTTCGATTACCTCGGTAATATCCCCCCTGGCCCTTACGACAATACGGGCCCCGCTGCCTAAAAAACTGTATCTGCCCCACTTCTCCCCGCCCTCGACGCTCTCGAGGAGAAAACCGTCCCCTCCCCCGTCTATCTTCATAAAGGCCGAGACAGGGGTGTCGGTGTCGGCGAGTATATCCCTGAATACGGGGATGATATTCGCCGAGCCCGCCACCACCTTAAAATCCTCTAATGAAGGAAAATAGTTAGGCTTTTCCATAAGTGTAAAAGATTAACACAGCAGCAGGTTTGTAGTCAACATATAGGGGCCGGCGGCGCCGGGGCCGGCGGAAGACAAAAAAGTCGTTTTGAGATTGACTTTTTTCCCTGTTTTGTATATCCTGATTTTTCCCATCTCTATTTATTAAAACCTTTACTCTGAACGAAAAGTCTCTTTTGATGGAATCGGGCAGGCCCGATAGGGTATAATATTCTTTAGAAACCAACGGGACCATGGGTCCTAAATAAGGAGGGGAGCAGTGGGCAAAAACGTTACGCAAAAAATCCTGGACAGCCATCTCCTGGCCGGAACGCCGGAGACAGGCAAGGAAATAGACATACGTATAGACCAGACCCTCACGCAGGACGCCACGGGCACCATGGCGTACCTCCAGTTCGAGGCCATGGGGGTTGACAGGGTAAAGACCAAGAAATCGGTAAGTTATATAGACCACAACACCTTGCAATACGGCGGATATGAAAACGCCGACGACCACAGGTTCCTGCAGACCCTTGCGGCCAAGTACGGCATATACTTCTCAAGGCCCGGTAACGGCATCTGCCACCAGGTGCACCTCGAGAGGTTCGGCACGCCGGGCCAGACGCTTCTCGGCTCGGACAGCCACACCCCCACGAGCGGCGGGCTCGGCATGCTCGCCATAGGCGCCGGCGGCCTCGACGTGGCCGTCGCCATGGGAGGAGGGCCTTTCGGCCTCACCTATCCGAAGGTGGTGCTCGTTAACCTTACGGGTAAACTCCAGCCCTGGGTTTCGGCCAAGGACGTAATACTCGAACTCCTGAGAAGGCTTACCGTCAAGGGCGGCGTTGGAAAGGTCTTTGAATACGGCGGCGAGGGGATAAAGAGCCTCACCGTGCCGGACCGCGCCACCATAACGAACATGGGCGCCGAGCTCGGTGCAACCACCTCCATATTCCCCAGCGACGAGGTGACAAAAGAATTTCTGAAGGCGCAGGGGAGGGTCGAAGACTGGTCCGAGCTTGTCCCCGACGCCGACGCGAAATACGACGAGGTCGTGGAAATAGACCTCGACAAGCTGGAGCCCATGATAGCCAAGCCCCACATGCCTGACAATGTCTGCAAGGTCTCGGAGATAGCGGGGCTTAAAGTAGACCAGGTCTGCATAGGCAGCTGCACCAATTCCTCTTACAGGGACTTGATGGTGGTGGCCGAAGTCTTCCACAAGGGGGAGCAGCGCGTCCACCCCGAGGTGAATATGACAGTATCTCCCGGCTCAAGGCAGGTACTAGAGATGATTTCCCTCAACAAGGGGCTCGCGCACCTGATAGAGGCCGGCGGCAGGATCCTCGAATCTGCCTGCGGCCCCTGCATAGGCAACGGCCAGAGTCCGCCTTCAGAGGGAGTATCTTTAAGGACCTTTAACAGGAACTTCGAGGGCCGGAGCGGCACAAAGAACGCCAGGGTCTACCTCTGCAGCCCCGAGACGGCGGCGGCGGCGGCCATATACGGCGTTGTGACCGACCCGAGAAAACTCGGTAAATACCCGAAGATAAAGACGCCCGACACCTTCCTCGTCGACGACTCCATGATCGTTCCGCCGGCAAAAGACCCCTCAAAGGTCACGGTAAAGAAGGGGCCCAACATCCAGTCCCTTCCCAAAAAGGTGCCTCTCGGAGAAAGCCTTGGGGGCACGGTGCTCATAAAACTCGGCGACGACATCACCACCGACCATATCACCCCGGCCGGGACATGGCTCAAATACAGGAGTAACGTTCCCAAATATTCGGAATCGGTCTTTTCCGCCATCGACGCCAACTTCCACGAGAAGGCCAAGGCCGCAGAGGGCGGTTTCGTCATAGGCGGAGAGAATTACGGACAGGGCTCGTCAAGGGAGCACGCCGCGCTCTGCCCCATGTACCTCGGCATAAAGGCGGTAATAGCCAAGAGCTTCGCCCGTATCCATAAGGCGAACCTCATAAACTTCGGCATACTCCCCCTTGAGTTCGAGAACGCCGCTGATTACGACTCCATAGAAGAGGGCGACAAACTCGAACTGTCAAGCGTCAAAAGCGACCTGACCACTGGAGAGACCGTTACCGTAAAGAACGTTACAAAGGGTACGGAGATAAAGGTAAGGCACGGCTATTCGCCCATACAGATAGACATGATCCTTGCCGGCGGAAGGCTCAACTACACGGTGGAAAAACAGGCCTCAGCCTGATAAGGGCCGTCATTTTTCAGACACCCCGAAGGCGGGTCATGGGGGTGGGGGGATTAAAGAGGTTTCATCTCCGGGGCCCGGCTATCAACGCTTCAACGAACCCCCTTACGTATCTGTAAGGGGGTTTTTCTTTTTTTATAAAAGGCACCTCGGCCAGAAGGGGCACGCCGGAAAAACGCCTGATAACTTCCGCGTTCCTTTCTCCGCTCAAATCCCCGCCGTGGGGCAAAGCGGGGTTGTTCAGAATAATTCCCGAAACCTCTATCCCCCTTTTCCGGGCGGCCTCTACGGTAAGGAGCGTGTGGTTAATGACGCCGAGCCTTGACGGGGCGACTATGACTATGGGGATATTTAATGAGGCTGCGAGGTCGGCGAAGGTCTCGCTCTCCGTCAGGGGGACCATAAGCCCGCCCGCTCCCTCGACGATTATAAAATCGTGCCTTTGGGAGATGACGTTGAAGGCTTCCGCTATCTTTTCAATCCTTATTTCCCTCTCTTCCAGAGACGCCGCAACGCTGGGGGCCAGGGGAGCGGCGAACCTGTAAGGGTTTACGAGGTCCATGGCGTCGCCGGACCCTGAGGCCTCTTTCAGTTTCAACGCGTCCGCCGGCACGAGCGCCCCATCCTCTTCGACGCAGCCAGTCTCAACGGGCTTCATAACCCCCACGTCAATACCACCATTTCGCAACACCCCGGCGATGGCCGAGGCCACAAAGGTCTTGCCCACGCCCGTGTCCGTGCCCGTTATAAAAATTTTTTTTTGCATATCGATAAAAATTTTCCCAGCCTAAAATTTTACGTCACTTCCCTTATGGATTCCCTTACAATCGTAAAAATCCTTCTGAGTTCGGTCTTCTTTATGGAGAGCGGCGGCATGATAATGAGGGTATCGCCGATGGGCCTTATGATGAGCCCCTTATTGCGCGCCTCCAGACATACGCGCCGGCCGATACGCAACTTCGGCGTATAAGGTCTTTTGGTCTTTTTATCCTTTACGAGTTCCACCCCGGCCATGAGACCCCTGTGTCTCACGTCCCCCACATGGGGAATCTCCTTGAGCCCTTCAAGGAGATTCGTAAAAACCTCCATCTTGCCCTTCAACCCGTCGATGACCTTTTCATGCTCGAATATTTCGAGGTTCGCTATGGCGGCGGCGCATCCGAGGGGGTTTCCCGTATAGGTGTGGCCGTGGAAGAAGGATTTAAACTCGTCGTATCTTCCAAGGAAGGCGTTAAATATCTTTTCCGTCGTAAGGGTGGCGGCGAGCGGCAGGTACCCGCCCGTAAGGCCCTTGGCGAGACAGAGTATGTCGGGGCTCACACCCTCAACGTCGCAGGCGAACATCTTTCCAGTCCTACCGAAACCCGTGGCCACCTCGTCGGCGATGAGATGGACGTTATATTTTTTCGTGAGCCTCCTTATGCCCTTTAAAAAACCGGACGGGGAAACGACCATCCCCGCCGCGCCCTGCACGAGTGGCTCAATTATGCAGGCGGCGGTCTCTTCATGGTTTTTCGCTAAAATCTTTTCAAATTCCCCGAGACAGGCGGTCTTGCAGTCCGGGTATTTTTTATTGACGGGACACCTGTAACAGTACGGATAGGGAGCGCGGAAGGCATGGAAGAGAAGGGGCCTGTACTTTTGCACGAATATATCTATCTCGCCCACGCTCATGGAACCGAAGGTGTCTCCGTGATAGGCCCCGGTAAAGGCGATGAATTTCCTCTTCCTGTTATCTTTATTGGTCTGCTCCCAGTACTGGAAAGAAATCTTCAAGGCTATCTCAACTGCCGTTGAGCCGTCGTCGGAATAAAAGACCCGTTTAAGCCCCTTCGGCGCGATACGCACGAGCCTTTCTGCGAGTTCTATGGAAGGTACGTTACCGAGACCGAGAAGGGTTGAGTGGGAAATTTTATCAATCTGCGCCTTTACCGCCCTGTCTATCTCCCTCTTCCTGTGGCCGTGCACCGTCACCCACAGGGAAGATACGCCGTCGAGGTAACGGTTTCCTTCCGTATCTATGAGGTAGTTGCCACGCCCCTTCTCGATAACAAGGGGGTCCTCCTTCATCCACTCCCTCATCTGAGTAAAGGGGTGCCAGACATAGCGCCTGTCGAGGGCCTTTAACTTTTTTGTTCTCTCGTCCATAGCGATTTTTTTACGCTTAAAAAACCTTTTTATGACCAAAAATGATTGCTTTTTCCTCTAAAAAACCTTTTTACGGCACAAAAGCGGCCACCTTTACAATTAACAAGCCTTTTTGGCCGCCACGAAGATAACCTCGTAGGTGGCCTTTACACCTTCGAAGCTCGAATAATCTCTTTCATAGGTTGAAAAGGCCCTCCTCAGAAGCGACCCCTTTACAAGGCTCGTAGCGGAGCATACCTCTCCGCGATCGAGCGCGCCTATGTACTTGAGCGTGCGAAGAAGCTCTACCGGGCTTTCGTACCTCTTTTCCATTATGCGCGCTTCCACCTTCATGGGGGCCAGCCCTGCCTTCCTTATACCGGTAAGGAGCTCATCCTCCTCGGCGAAGGGGACGAGCCTTAACCGCGCCGCCGGGTTCCTCTCCGTCTTCGCATCAATGAGCGAGGCCCGGAGCTCATTGAGGGTAGCGGGCCCCAGTGTGGTAAAGGCGAAGACGCCGCCGGGCCTCAAAACCAGCGCGGCCTCTCTAAAGGCACGGGCCGTGTCCGGGACCCACTGGAAGGCGAGGTTGGAGACCAGGGCGTCAAAGGCCTCTCCTCTAAAGGGGAGCGCCTCGGCGTCGGCGCATACAAAATTTTTGTTTTCCCCTCCCTCCGCCGCCTCCCCCCTATGGCCGTAAAAATTCTCCCTCGCCCTCACGAGCATGGGGCGGGCTATGTCCGAATGGTAGTAAACCGCCCCGGCCATGACCTCTCTTAAGGCCCCCGTGAGATGGCCCGTACCTGAGCCTATATCGAGTATCTTTCGCGCGCTCCCGGCAGCCTCTTTGAACTCGCTGGCGAGGAGCCGGGCCGTCTCCTTCTGTAGACTTGAGGCCCGGTCGTATGTGGTAGCGGCACGGGAAAATGATTCTTTTATCCTTCTCTTATTCAGCATTTTTTTATTTTATCCATTGTCGATAATCTATGAACTATAAGGCGGCGCAAAACTCCTTTACTCTCCTGACAAACCCCTCTCTCTCCGTAATAAAAGGGGCGTGGCCCGCCTTATCGAACCTTTCAAGGGCCGCGTCTTTTATATTATCGGCAAGATACTCCCCGGCCCCGAAGGGCGTTACGCTGTCTTTCGTACCGTGGATTAGAAGTACAGGCAAATCCAACCCTTTGAGAATACCCCTTAAGTCGGTGTTATAAATCGCCTCAAGGGCCCTTGTTATCTCCTCATACCTGAAGGCGGGAAAACATCCGGCTGGCCCTGCGCCTTCCTCGGCGCAGGTCACGGGCCCCGGGTATTTATAATATTCCATAAACCCCTTTGCCCCGGGGGTCGCGATCTCCTCGTCCGTAAAATTGAGCGCGTAAAACCTCTTTACCGTCGCCTCAGGGTCTTTCCTCATATCCATTATCATCCTCTTTACGAGGGCCGGGGATTGGCCCGCCGGATAGTCCGCCTTACTTACGAAACACGGCGTCGCGCCGACAAGGACGAGGCCTGAAATTTTTTTCTCAACCCTTGAGGCCGCCGCTAAAAGGACTTGAGCCCCAAGGGACCACCCCACGCCGATGATTGACCTGTCGGGTAAGGTTGAAATCTTTTTTACCACCTCAGCCAGGGCCGGGTCGAGGGTGGGTAGAGCCCACTTTGAAGTTCCACCGTGGCCCGGCAGGTTAAGGTTTATGATATTCTTTCCTTCGGCAATCTCTTCAGCGGTGCCCTTCCATACATGGGTGTCCGTGGCCCAGCCGTGTATGAAAAAAAAGTTTTTCATTCTTTTAGTGCAATCCTTTTAAAGTCCTCATCCGGAAAAAACTCCTTGAGAGAAAAATGTATCCTTTACGGTTGAAAGGGCGAAGTCGAGGTCATCCTTTGTGTGCGCCGCGGTGGCGGTAAGCCTTAGCCTCGAGGTATTTTCCGGCACAGTGGGCGGGCGTATGCCCTGCACAAAAAGACCCTTTTCAAAAAGGATTTTACTTATCTCCATCGCCCTATCCGCCTCTCCCACAAGGAGGGGGATTATCTGCGTCGTGCTCTGTAAAATATCAATACCGGCTTCTTTAAGGCCTTCTCTCATGTACCTGGCCTTTTCATTGAGACCCTTTACGAGGGCGGGGTTCTTGTCGACTATACCGATGGCCTTTATCGTCGCCTCGCATATAGCCGGGGGCAGGGCCGTTGTATAGATAAATGTCCTCGCCTTTGAGATAAGGAGCTCTATAAGTTCCCTGGACCCGGCAACAAAGGCCCCGAAGGCGCCGAAGGCCTTGCCGAAGGTCCCCATCTGTATGATGAGGGGGTGGTCTTTTATGGAGAAGTGTTCGAGGGTGCCTCGCCCTTTTTCTCCCAAAACCCCGACGCCGTGGGCGTCGTCGAGGATGAGTTGCGCCCCATATCTTTCAAGGAGGCCCGTAATTTCACCGAGGGGCGCCACGTCCCCGTCCATGCTGAATACGCCCTCGGTTATTATTATCTTTTTCTTCACCGTGGATTTTTTAAGCAGTCCTTCAAGCGAATCAACGTCACCGTGGGCGTACCTCTTCACCTTTGCCCTGCTGAGTACGCAGGCGTCCACAATGGAGGCGTGGTTCAGGCGGTCTGAAAAAATTTCAGTGCTCCTGTCGGCAAGCGTAGTAATAAGGCCGACGTTGGCGTTGTATCCTGAATTAAAGATGAGCGCGCTCTCCGTTCCTTTAAAATCCCTTATTCTCTCTTCGAGTTTTTTATGGGGCGTTAACGTGCCTGAGACGAGTCGCGACGCGCCGGCGCCCGCGCCGTATCTTTCAACCCCCTCGATAAAGGCCTTTTTTACCTCCGGGTTATTGGCGAGGCCGAGGTAGTCGTTTGAGCATAGTAATATTTTTTCCTCGCCGTCTATCCTCACCCTCGTCCCAACCGGGCCTTCTAAAATCCTCGGAGACCTTTTGAGTCCGGCGGCGGTAATTTTCTTGAGCTCTTCTTCGATAATTCTTTTCATTTCATTTTTTATTCTTATCAATATGGATACTTGGGGGATAGTAACTTGAAAGATTTAAAGGCCGCGCGGCGTGAGGCCCAGGTCTTTTATCATCTGGAGGTCGTCCCCCCTGTTTCTACCCGGTGTGGTGAGGTAGTCTCCTATCATCATGCCGTTAGCGCCCGCGGCGAAGATAAGGGGCTGAAGGTCACGGAGGTTCACGTTCCTGCCGCCGCAAATGACGATGTCCTTTGCGGGGAGCATGAGACGCGCCAGCGCGATTATCTTAAGGCACTCCATGGGAGTGAGGTTTTCCGCGCCCTCAAGGGGCGTGCCGGGCCGGGGATTCAAGAAGTTTACGGGGATGGAATCGACGCCCAGTTCCTTTAACGTCCCGAAAAGTTCGACCCTGTCGGCCCACCCCTCTCCGAGGCCGAAGATGCCGCCGGAGCATACATAAAGGCCGAGGGCCTTGGCCCTCCTTATGGCCTCCATGTCGTCGTCATAATCGTGGGTGGTGCAGATATTTGGGAAAAATGTCCTCGATGTTTCGAGGTTATGGTGAAAAGACTCAAGGCCCGCGTCTTTGAGTTTCTTGAGAGTCTCCTCGCTCACTATTCCAAGAGACGCGCACCGTTCCATATTGATAGACCCCTTCATCTCGCCAAGGGTCTCGATGAGGCTCTCTACGTCTCGCTCCTTTTCCACGCCCGTGCCGCTCGTGACGATGGAGAACTCCCTCGCGCCTCCGGCCTCGGCCTCTTTAGCGGCCTTGAGGATCGCCTCAGGTTCCGCCAACGGAAAGGTGGTAACGCCTGTGGGGTATTTTACGGACTGGGCGCAAAACGAGCAGTCTTCGGCGCAGAGGCCGCTCTTGGCGTTCACGATGGAACATAGGTTCACCTCAACGCCCCTGTGCCTTCTCCTTACCTTTTCCGTTATGGCGAGGGTTTCGTATAAGGAAGCGCCGGGCAGGGCGGTGAATTCAAGGGCCTCCTTTGTGGAAAGCCCTGTCCCATCAAGCCCCTTTTTAAGGGCGATATCGAGAATTTTACTCATAATTTCTCCTGTGATTTAAAAGGATTTGATAACACAGGGAGGGGTTGGTTGTCAACCTGAGAGGAGGGAAGGTTGACGAACTCGCGGTACGTTCTTCGAAAAATAACCCTTGACCTTATCGAATGGATGGAATAGAATAAAGGAAAGAAGGAAGGAAAGAAGGAAAAAACAAAAAGGAGGATTAAATGACTATTCAAGAAGCCGCAGACCAACTCTTAAGAGAGGAAGGGCAACCGTTGAAGTCGCGAGAAATTGCCAAACTTGCACTTGACAGAGGGTTAGTTTACAGCAATGCTAAAAACCCCGTTTTTTCACACGCAAGCACAATCGAAAAGAATATTAGGGATGAAATTTATAATAGGCCCAAACTTGTTTTTATCCACACTCAAGCTGGCCGAGTTATAGGGCTTCCCGAATGGAGTAATGAGACAGAGAGTTCGCTACCGTTATCCGAAAGCCCCGCGGTCATATCTCCCGTGAGAACAAAGAATATGTCCTTGAAGCTACCGACCAATTTGTATGAAAAGATTGAGCTGGCGGCCCACGCAAAGATTGCCGATACATTAGAAGATACTATAATTCTGATCCTTAAAAAGGGCCTATCTGAACTTACCCCGGCGATCAAAGAAGGCCTGACGAGTCAGTTACGTAAACTGGAGGATATTTAAAATCCCCTACGGTGGGTACGGCTCACCGTCTTTTTTAAAAAAACCGCCCACTCTCCCCCCTCTGTCCCCCCTCAAAAAGGGGGGAGGAGAACAAAGGGTGGCTTCAAAAAAAAAAAGAAAAAAAGGGGATAGATTTATTTTTTAATGTTATTCTTCCTTATTGGGTGCCATTAATGCGGCCCATTCTTTAAAAACATTTGCTGCCGCGTCGAAGCTGCCGTATGTTCGAGTATCCTTGTTCTTGCCTCTAACAGTCCAAGGTTTTATTTTTTTTCTTTTTTCTTCGTGAAATTCGCCATCATCACCATACAACATATCGTAAGTATATTCCTCATAATCAAGCGAGACATCTGAACCCTTCATTGGCTTTCCGTTTTTAAATCTCCGATGCAAAGACAGGCTATCATTGCTGCTCTCAATATGCCACCCAAGCTGTATCAAAAATTCTTTTTCTTTCTCTAATAACTCAGTGACCGAGTTATAGTGGCGAATAAGTTCGGTACTTACTTGCCACCTTAAAGCCTGTTGTGCTTTCTCAGAGTCAACGATTGTAATTTTTTCAATATTAAACGACTTTACCTTGTGTGAGTTAAGGCATCTTGCCTTAACTCTGCCACCCTTAATGCTAATTGGTGAGATCTCTCTGACAGTTCCTGGCTGGCTCCCACCTTGATATATAATGTTTAATACCTCCCCCGTATCTATTGCCTCCTGTAATCTTTTTTTAGTCTCCTTTATAGTTTCTACCATTAACCGCCCTCTCCGCCAAGTGTCCATATTAAAGGTCTAAAACCCCTTCCCCTTCTCCCTCTTCCTCTTAAAAAGGTCCCTCTTCATATCCGTAATCCTGTCGATAAACAAAATCCCGTCGAGGTGGTCGATCTCGTGCTGGAGGGCGACTGCCTCAAACCCCTCGGCCTCTATAAACCATTCATCTCCCTCCGGGGTAAAACCAAAGACCCTCACCTCTTCGGCCCGTGTTATGTTAGCGGTGAACTCCGGCACCGAAAGGCATCCTTCCCTGCCCCTTCGCCTTCCCCTTGAGGAGCGTATCTGGGGGTTTATAAGGACGATAAGGCCGTGGCCCCAAAAAAAAGGGGACA
>JBHHVI010000022.1:0-28211 GCA_046754225.1 Thermodesulfobacteriota bacterium
AGCCCCGCAAAAATCCGGGGCTGTTTTTTTCAGGGATATATAGTATATTGTCTTGACAATGAAATTCTTCGGCGGTTATTAAATGAAGATAAAGAGAAAGACAAGAAAGATAATGGTTGGCGCTGTCGCAGTGGGCGGTGGGGCGCCCGTGTCGGTGCAGTCCATGACCAACACCAATACCGCCGACGTAGAGGCTACGGTAGCCCAGATAAAGGAGCTCGAAGCCGCGGGTTGCGAGATTATACGCGTCGCCGTGCCTGAAATGGACGCGGCAACTTCACTTGGCGCGATTAAGGGCCGCATAAATATACCCCTTATAGCGGATATACATTTCGACTGGAGGCTCGCCCTGAAGGCCATTGACGAGGGCGTTGACGCCCTGAGGCTGAACCCCGGAAATATAGGCACAAGGGAGCGCATAAAAGAAGTCGTCGCCGCGGCGAAGGGAAACAAAATTCCCATAAGGATAGGGGTAAACGCCGGCTCCCTTGAAAAGGATATACTCTCAAAGTACGGCCACCCCACCGAAGAGGCCCTTGTAGAGAGCGCCATGAGGCACGTGGGGATACTTGAGGACCTCGGTTTCGACGCGATAAAGATTTCTCTTAAGGCGTCGAGCGTGCCCCTTACCATAAGGAGTTATAAACTCCTCGCCGAAAAGGTGGATTATCCCCTGCACATAGGCATAACAGAGGCCGGCACCCTCTTTTCCGGCACAATAAAGTCCGCCGTGGGGCTCGGCGCGCTCCTCGCCGAAGCGATAGGGGACACCCTGAGGGTCTCCATCACCGGCGACCCCGTTGACGAGGTGAGGGTGGGCTGGGAGATACTTAAGGCCCTTGAGCTGAGGCAAAGGGGGGTCAATATAATATCGTGCCCCACCTGCGGCAGGTTGAAGTTCGACTGCGCGGCTGTCGCCTCTGCCCTCGAAGAGAGGCTCGCCCATATAGAGGAGCCGATGAACGTGGCCGTCATGGGCTGCGTGGTGAACGGGCCGGGTGAGGCCGTGGAGTCCGACGTGGGCGTGGCCGGAGGCGACGGCGTGGGACTTATATATGTGGGGGGCAGGGCCGTAAAGAAGGTCAGTGAGGATGAGATAATAGAGGTCGTAGCCGCGGAGGTGGACAGGATTATAAAGGAAAAGAAGGCCGCTTTGCATTAAAGGCCGTATATTCAAGGTTCACCTGTAAGAAAAAACATAGAGCCCGCCGCCGGTACAACGATAAAACCCGTGAATGATACGCGCCGGAAAACCCGTCTTTTGAGGCGGTTTTTTTTGTGAATATTTCTGTGGACATTTTTTTTGATTTGTAATATACTCCGAGCTATCCCAAACAAGAAAGTTGGCCGATGTAAATTTTTTTCACGGAGACGAAAAAAATACTGGACAGGGTTTCCCGTTTCTGGTAATTTACGTCGGACTTCCTGCAGAATCTATTTAAAGAATGTTTACATAACACCGTGGGGTGTGTATTTTCCCTCACGGCGGACAGTCCTTGTCACACCATTGTCAATTGAGAGAGGACTCAACGCTTGTGGCCAAGAGCATCACAAAAGAGATAGGGCGCTTGTACAGGTGCCTTATGTCTGTGTCCGCCGCTTGCCTCTTCAGGGTAAAAGAGTGCGGGCAATACTGCGGCGCTGATACCTCTTTAATGATAGATTCCATAAACGAGAGGATTTTTTTGAAAAGAGACGCAGGTTACTCTAAATCCAGAAGCTCAGCCGCACTTAATCTTGTCAACAGGATGCTCGGTTCATTCCCTTCCTCTTTGCAGCCTGTAAACCCAGCCATCTTTAAAGCATTCCTTTCCTCCTCTGCCGTCAAAAAAGAAGACACCATAGACTACGAAGATAAATGTATAACATCGAAACCGGCTTCGCCCCATATCAATAAGAGGGTCGAGTGGTTTAAGATGCCGGGCCTGGAAATTCCAGGAAGAACCTTCAGCTTGGCAAGAGACGACCTCGAAGCAGCATCCTCAATTTTGTAACCCTGTCCTAAAAACCCGCTGAACCGAAATATATATAGGTGATAGAGAAGGACAACCCATGGTTCGGTGTGCGCTTCAGGGCAGGTTGGCGGATAATTTTCAGAAAAACAGCAGCAGGTATAAAAAAGGAGGTGTAGGGATGGTATCAGAGAGTTGCAGGAAGGTTTTAGGCAGAGGTATTCTGCTCGCATTGGCTATTCTGCTCGTCTCAGGGTTGACGCCGATGTTCTCTGCAACGGCGCAGGAGCTTGGCGACCCGGCGGTCGGCAAGATGCTGTATACGGGGCAGAAGAGGCTTAAAAACGGTGGACCGCCTTGCATATCGTGCCATAACGTAAGCTTCGGCGCGCTCGGCGGAGGCTCGCTCGGCCCGGACCTGACAAAGGTTATGGCCGACCCCGGCAAGCAGTTCCTCGTGGCCACCGCATGGATCAACAACTTCGGCTCTCCCGTAATGGGCCCTATCTTTAACGCCAGGCCCATAACAGAGGACGAGGTTGCCAACATCAAGGCCTTTTTCACCGAGCAGAGCAAGGGTTCGGTAAGGGCCGCGCCGACGGGTGCCTTCACTATAGTAGGTATCGGCGGTTTCATAGGGATACTTATCGTTTTTAACATAATCTGGAGCGGCAGATACAGAAGCAGATGTAAGGGGACGGCCCACGACGCCCTTTGGAGAAATTACGGTGGGAAAGGAGGAAGGTAATGGCAACACGCTGGATACAGGACGAGGTCAATCCCGCGAAAAGGGGTTGGGAAGAATTTTATAGAAACCGTTGGCAGTACGATAAGACGGTAAGAAGCACCCACGGCAACAACTGTACGGGCGGGTGCTCATGGATGGTTTATGTAAAGGACGGCGTCGTCACATGGGAGCTTCAGGCGGTGGACTACCCCAAGCTCGAGGCCTCACTGCCTCCTTATGAGCCCAGGGGCTGCCAGAGGGGATGTTCCGCCTCATGGTACGTCTACAGCCCTGTGAGGATTAAATACCCTTATGTGAGGGGCGCCCTCATAGACGCCTGGAAAGAGGCGAGGGCCAAGCACGCCGACCCCGTCGACGCATGGAAGAGCATAGTCGATAACGCCGAGGTCCATAAGAAGATAAAATGGTCCCGCGGCAAGGGCGGTTTCAGAAGGTTCGACTGGGACACCGCCGCCGAGATAATAACCTCGGCGCAGATACACACCATCAAGACCTACGGGCCGGACAGGAACATAGCCTTCTCGCCAATACCGGCGATGAGCATGATAAGCTACGCCGCCGGCGCCCGTTACCATCAGCTCATGGGCGGTGTGGCCCTGAGCTTCTACGACTACTACACCGACCTCCCGCCGGCTTCCCCCGAGATATGGGGCGAGCAGACGGACGTCGCCGAGAGCGCCGACTGGTATCACTCCGGCTACACCATAGTCATGGGCGCCTGTCTGAACATGACCCGTACCGCCGACTGCCACTTCATCAGCGAGTTCCGCTACGGCGGCAGCAAGATGGTCAACCTCTCGCCCGACTACTCACAGGTCTCCAAGTACGCCGACCTCTGGGTCCCGCTGCAGACAGGTTCCGACGGCGCCTTCTGGATGGCCATGAACCATGTCATCCTCAAGGAGTTCTACGTTGACCGTCAGGTGCCCTACTTCGACAAATACGTAAAGGCCTACACCGACCTACCTCATCTCGTAAAGATAGAGAAGGGCAAGGACGGCTACGAGATGGGCAGGTTCCTTCGCGCCTCCGACCTCGCCGACTACGCCGACGAGGACAACGCCGAGTGGAAGTTCGCCATGTGGGACGTGACCACGGGCAAGCCCAGAGTCGTAAACGGCGGCATAGGCTACAGGTACCCCGAGAAGGAGGAGAGCCACGGCAAGTGGAACACCATCCTGAAGGACGGCAAGTTCGGGGACAAGGTGGACCCGGCCCTTTCGCTCCTTGACGGCAAGGACGACGCCCTCGAGGTGATCTTCTTCGAGCTCGACAAGCCCGAGAAGTACAAGAGGCAGGTCCCGGTGAAGTACGTCGATACGCCTCAGGGCAAGGTGCCCGTTACGACGGTATTCGACTTGAATATCGCGCAGTGCGGTGTGGCGCGTCCCGGCCTTTCCGGCGAGTACGCCACCGGCTATGACGATACCAAGGCCTTCAGCCCCGCGTGGCAGGAGCAGTACACCGGGATCGGCCGCGACACGGTAATACAGGTGGCAAAGGAGTTCGCCAAAAACGCCGAGGACACAATGGGCCGTTCAATGGTCATCTGCGGCGCGAGCATCAACCACTGGTACCACGCCAACCTCATATACAGGGGCTTCATAAACGCCCTTAACCTCTGCGGCTGCGAAGGACGTAACGGCGGCGGCATGAACCACTATGTGGGTCAGGAGCGGCTCGCTCCCTTCGACGCCTGGGGCTTTTTGGCCCACGGCGGAGACTGGGTAAGGCCTCCGAGGTTTCAGAATACGCCGAGCTTCTGGTACCTCCACACCCAGCAGTGGAAGTTCGACTCGGCCATTACCGACTATCACAGCGTGCCCGACAAAAACGCCCTTGAATTCCAGCACACGGCCGACTACAACGTCCGCGCCGTAAGGATGGGCTGGCTCCCATGGTATCCACAGTTCAATAAGTCGAGTCTCGTCGTCGCTGATGAGGCGGAGAAGGCCGGAGCCAAGAACAACGCCGAGATAGTAGACTACACGGTGAAGCAGTTGAAGTCCGGCTCTCTTGACTTCTCCATCACCGACCCCGACGCGCCTGAGAACTGGCCGAGGGTCTGGATGATATGGAGGGGCAACGCGCTGGGCTCAAGCGCCAGGGGCCAGGAGTACTTCTTCAAGTTCCTCCTCGGCACGCACCACAACACCTGCGCCGATGAGGCCGCCAAACCCCACCTTAAGGAGATAAAGTACAGGGAGAGTCCCCTTGGAAAGCTCGACTTACTCGTCGACCTCAACATGCGTATGAACACCACTCCCACTTACTGCGACATAGTTCTTCCCACGGCGCACTGGTACGAGAAGGAGGACATAAACACCACGGATATGCACTCCTACATCCATCCCATGGGCGCGGCGGTAAGACCTAACTGGGAGGCCAAGAGCGACTGGCAGGCCTTCGCGTTCCTATCGCAGAAGTTCACCGAGCTTGCCAAGAAGCACCTGCCCAAGCCGAGGAAGGACGTAATGACCTTCCCGCTCGGCCACGATACCCCCGGCGAGATAAGCCAGCACGCCCTTGACGGCGTAAAGGACTGGACAAAGGGGGAGTGCGAGGCCATACCGGGCAAGACGATGCCCAACATCAGCGTCGTGGAAAGGGACTTCGCCAACCACTTCGCGAGGTACTCGGCCTACGGCCCGCTTATGAAGGGCAAGTACGGCTTCCACGGCATCCTCATCGACGGCAAGGAGATATACGACTCTTATCTCAACAACAAGCATACCGATGTGAAGACCGTCAACGGGGAGCGCTATATCGGCATCAACAACCAGAAGGACGCCGCCAACATAGTCATGCACTTTTCAGGGCTGACGAACGGTTCGGTTACCTTCAAGCAGTGGGAGGTGGAGAGCCACCACACGGGCCTTCACGGCAATACCTATAAGGAAGCGCGTGAGGCCGTAAAGGATATCTACGGCGACGAGATAGAGGTGACCAAATCCTACAGCCTCGCCGAGGAGATAGCCGGCCCCACCAAGGACACCACCATGTGCTATGACGACATAGCGGCGCAGCCGAGAAGGTGGCTGACCAGCCCGCTCTGGTCCGGCGACGTCAGAAGGGGCAGGTCCTACGCCGGATACGTCCTGCAGGTCGAGCACAGGATCCCCTGGAGGACACTGACAGGGCGCCAGCACTTCTACCTCGACCATCCCGTCTACCTTGCCTTCGGTGAAGGCCTCTGTACTCACAAGTACAAGCTTAACCCGGCGAAGATGAACGAGCTCCAGAAGAGCGACAAGACCGACGCCCTTCAGCTCAACTACATCACGCCCCACGGCAAGTGGCAGATACACTCGACACACTATGACAACCTGAGGATGCTTACGCTCAGCAGAGGAGGCAACTCCATCTGGATAAACGACCGTGAGGCCGAGAGCGTCGGCATCAGGGACAACGACTGGGTGGAGGCCTACAACGATAACGGTATCTTCGTGTGCCGCGCTGTTGTGAGCGCGAGGATACCCGCAGGGACGGCCTTTGCCTACCACTCTCAGGAGAGAACGGTCAACATCCCCAAGGCGGAGCAGCGCAACAAGATCCGCGGCGGGTTCCACAACAGTCTCACCAGGCAGCGTCTGAAACCCACTCTCATGACCGGAGGATACGGTCAGTTCTCATACGGTTTCAACGCCTGGGGGCCGATCCCGATTATCAGGGACACAACCGTTTTCGTAAGAAAAATGAGAAATCAGGAGGTTAAGTGGTAATGGATATAAGAGCCCAATTTTCAATGAGTTTTCATTTGGACAAGTGCATAGGCTGCCACACCTGCAGCGTGTCCTGCAAGAACATCTGGACGACACGCCGGGGTGCGGAGTATATGTGGTGGAACAACGTTGAGACCAAGCCAGGCGCGGGTTACCCCCTGACCTGGGAAGACCAGGACCGCTACCGCGGCGGCTGGGAGGTCTCCGGCGGCAGTCTCAGGCTGAAACTCCTGAAGGGACCCGGTAAGATCCGGACCCTCGCGAACATATTCTTTCAGCCCAACCTGCCGACGATTGACGACTACTACGAGCCGTTTACCTTCGACTACCAGAACCTGTTCAACGCCCCGGCGGGCGACGATCAGCCGGTGGCCCGTCCGAGGTCCCTCATCACAGGGGAGTTCATGGAGAAGATAGTACTCGGCCCCAACTGGGACGACGACATGGGCGGCTCTCCCTTATACGCCGCCAACGACCCCAACCTGAAGGGGATGTCGGAGTCGCAAAAGGAGATGATCACCAAGTTCCACAAGCTCTTCTTCTTCTATGTGCCGAGGATATGCAACCACTGCCTGAACCCGGGTTGTGTGGCGTCATGTCCTTCCGGCGCCATATACAAGAGGGGCGAGGACGGCATAGTCCTTATAGACCAGGACACATGCCGCGCCTGGAGGTTCTGCGTGAGCGCCTGCCCGTACAAGAAGCCCTATTACAACTGGGCCACGGGCAAGAGCGAAAAGTGCATATTCTGTTATCCCAGGGTTGAGACCAGCCAGCCCAACGCATGCGCCCATTCCTGCGTGGGAAGGATCAGGCACGTAGGGGTGCTCTTCTATGACGCCGACAGGATCGAGGAGACTGCCAAGGTCTCCGACGAGAGGATAGTCGAGGCCATGAGGGACATCATACTCGACCCCAACGACCCGCAGGTCATAGAGGCGGCCCAGAAGGCCGGCTTCGAGGATAACTGGATAGTGGCGGCTCAGAACTCGCCGGCATACAAGATGTTCAAGAAGTGGAGGATATCGCTCCCGAACCATCCCGAGTTCAGGACGCTTCCCATGAACTTCTATCTGCCGCCGCTGTCGCCCATACTCCATGACGAGAAGGCCGACACGGGAGGCTCCTTCGACCCGATATCAACGGAGTTCTTCAATGATATCGACAAGATGAGGGTTCCCTTGAGGTACCTGGCGAGCCTCATGAGCGCCGGTAACGAGGAGCTGATTCTCGAATCGCTCAAGAAACAGATGGCGATGAGGATCTACATGAGGCAGAAGCGCATCGGCGACGTGGGTGAAAGCGCCGCGAAGAACGCGCTCGCACAGGCCGGTCTCAGCGTTGAGGACGCCGAAGAGATGTATACCATGCTCAGTCTGGCGACATACGAGGAGAGGTTCGTAATACCGGAGACCCACCGTGAGTCCCAGACCACGATAGACCCGAGGACGGTATTCGAGAAGAGGGGTACCGTTGGATACGGCAAGAAGCAGCATAACAGGGAACTCCTCGGGAGGTCGTGGTAAGAGATGATGACCGTCAAGGAAAAGAGTTTATACGAGCACTTCGCCGGACTCCTCCATTATCCCAGGGAGGATATGAGGCCCGGGATAGAGGAAGCGGTCAGGGCCCTTGAGGGGCATGCCGAGTATCCGCCCGAGGCGCTCGATGAGCTTAAACTCTTCAGCAAGGAGGTGGGGGAGATATCCCTTGATGACCTTCAGGGGATATACTCCTACACCTTCGAGCTTACTTCTGAGTACACTCTTGACATCGGTCACTTTCTTTTCGACGGTTTCAAGCGTTCGAATTATCTGGCCTCTTTAAAAGCGATGTACAGGGAAAACGGTTTCCCCTTTGATGAGGTGGCAGGAGGTGAACTCCCGGACCATCTCCCGGTCCTGCTTGAGTTTCTCTCCAGGCTCGAAGACAAGGAGCTCAGGCGCGACGTGACGGAGAGTTTTCTGGTCATGGGCATGGAGAAGTTGAACAAGAACTTCGAAAGGCAGCAGGGTAACCTCTACTGTCACCTTATTAACGCCATATATAGAGTTATAGACAAAGATGTAAAGGAGGAAAAATAACATGTATATGTTTCTCTTCGGCGCAATGCCTTACGTCCTCGTGATGATTGCGCTTGCGGGCATGTTCTGGCGGTTCAATTACAACAGGTTCAGCTGGAGTTCGCAGTCGTCACAGTTTGTTGAGAACAAGGTGCTTTTCTTCGGTTCGTTCCCCTGGCACTACGGGATAATAATCCTTCTTCTCGGCCACATACTCGCCATAATCATACCGAGCGGATTCCTCTGGTGGAATTCGGTGCCCGTAAGGCTCTATATCCTTGAGCTGACGGCGCTCTCTCTCGGTTTCCTCGCGCTCTTCGGACTCCTGGCCCTCATCTACAGAAGGATTACCAACCCCAGGGTGAAGACCCTTACGAACTCCTGGGACGTTCTCATCCTTATAATACTCATCATTCAGGTGGTAACGGGCCTCGGTAACGCCATACTCTTCAGGTGGGGCTCCAACTGGTTCGCCGCGAGCGCCGTTCCGTGGATCTGGAGCCTCTTCAGGTTTAATCCCGATCCCGCTTATGTGGCCAATCTTCCCCTGGTTACAAAGGTGCATATCTTCAACGCGATGATATTCATCGCCTTTATACCGTTCTCAAGGCTCGCGCACTTTGTGGTCTTGAACCCTTACAAGTACCTCACAAGGCCCTATCAGGTCGTAAGGTGGTACAGGAGTAAGGGCGCTACGACGAACATCGTTCAGTACAAGTAAAAGACGCCGGGGGATGGGCAAAAGCCCATCCCCTTTTTTACCGGTTTTTTTTCTGTCTGCAAAAAGTTTGATTTTGTGCTTGACTAATATCTTTTTTTGTGGGAAATAGAGTGAGCATTTTCCGCATAAAGATAAAGAGACATAATCGAGATAGGCACGGACATCGGCTCCGCCTTTGTTGTTCACATAATATAGGGGAAATTTTTTTGCCTTTTTTATGGAAAAAATAACTATATAAGGAGAGGTGAAATATGTCAGACGTCTTTGAATGGAAGGTTGAGGACGAAGGTTTTTGGAACTCAACCGGTAAGAGAATCGCCAACCGGAACCTGTGGATTTCGATCCCATGCCTGCTGGTAGGGTTCTCCACATGGCTGATGTGGGGCATCATCGCGGTTCAGATGCTGAACCTCGGGTTCCCCTTCACCAAGCCACAGCTCTTCACCCTCGCGGCCATAGCCGGCCTTACGGGTGCGACGCTCAGGATCCCCAGTTCATTCCTCATCAGGATCGCGGGCGGAAGGAACACGATATTCTTTACAACAACTCTAATGCTCATACCGGCCATAGGCGCGGGTTTCGCCCTGCAGAGCAAGAATACGCCGCTCGTGGTCTTCCAGCTCTTCGCCTTCCTGTCGGGTTTCGGGGGCGGAAACTTCGCATCCTCAATGAGCAACATCAGCTTCTTCTTCCCCAAGAGGGTGCAGGGAACCTCGCTCGGGCTTAACGCGGGACTCGGCAACTTCGGCGTCACCACCATGCAGATACTCGCTCCCCTCTGCATGACCTTCGCGCTCTTAGGCCCCATAAGCGGCCATTCCATGACGCTCGTAAACACAAGCGGAACGCTCATCGGGAAGATCCCGGCCGGCAGCGAGACCTGGATATCCAACGCCGCCTTTGTCTGGGTCCTCTGGCTCATCCCGCTCGCATTCGCCAGCTACTTCGGCATGAACAACCTCAGGAGCCCGGCGGTGTCGCCTCATATAAGCAATCCCATAGGCTCCTTCGCGAAGATAGCCTATCTCCTTATATGCGCCTTTATTTGCGCGGGGATAGGGCTCTATCTTCTCCTTCCAAAACCTATCGGGCTCGGAGTGAACAAGTGGATAATGCTCTTCTTCATTATCTGCGGCACGCTCTTCCTCATGAGGTTCGCCACGCCGTCGTCGGTAAAGGAGAACCTCAAGAGGCAGTTCAAGATATTCAGCAACTCCCATACATGGATAATGACCATCATCTACACCATGACATTCGGTTCCTTCATCGGCTACAGCGCGGCCTTTCCCCTTTCCATCAAGGTCGTCTTCGGCTTCCAGCACGTCCTTGACCCGGCCACCGGGCAGATGACCCATAATATCGTGAACCCCAACGGACCAAGCGCCCTTACATACGCCTGGATGGGCCCCTTCATCGGCGCCCTCATAAGGCCCGTGGGAGGGTGGATATCCGACAAGGTGGGAGGGGCCCTGGTAACCCAGATAACCTCCATACTAATGGTCATCTGCGCCCTCGGCGTCTCTGTCTACATGCAGAAGGCCTACCAGAGCGCGTCGCCTGAAGAGTACTTCGTGCCCTTCTTCGTAATATTCATCTTGCTCTTCACGCTGACGGGCATCGGCAACGGCTCGACCTTCAGGACGATAGCCATGGTCTTCAACGAGGAGCAGGCGGGGCCTGTCCTCGGCTGGACATCGGCTGTAGCGGCCTACGGCGCCTTCGTAATGCCAAAGGTCTTCGGCGAGCAGATCAAGGCGGCCACACCCGAGAGGGCGCTATACGGCTTCGCGGCATACTACGCCATATGCGCCGTGCTGAACTTCGCCGCGTACCTGAGACCTGGAGCAAAGTACAAGAACCCCTGAGGGATTTTTTTCTTTCCCTTCGGTACAAATAGAGCGGGGAGCCGGAATAATGCCTCCGGCCCCCCGCTTTTTTTTAAAACAGGCTCAGCCGCAATCTGCGCAAGGTTCCAAAATACATACAGCAACTTGACAGTCATCGAGCCTGTGCTATCCTTCAAGTAAACCTGTCTATTTATTTAGAGAGAGTTCATCTCATTACACTAAACTCAGAAACGGAGGTTAGAGATGGGTAATTTAGACAAGTTTAATGTGGAGTCAATGACCAAGGAGGAGCACGAGCAGAAGAAGGAATATGTTATAAAAAATTGCAAGTGTCCGGGTTGCCCTTCCTACGTTGAGGGCGACAGCCCCGTGGGGTACTGCTTCCCGCTCATCGGGACGAGCAAGAAGATACAGTGGGAGAAGGAGTGTATTTGCGAGTCCTGTCCCATATGGAAGGAGTATGACCTGGGCCATACCTTTTATTGTACGCGTTGCTCCGAAGTATGCCAGACCATGAAGACCGAGGTCGAAGACGCGCCTTAGCCGCAGAGGGTGTTTTTAATCCCCGCGCCTTAGCCTGCCCCGTCCATTCACATGAGACGGACGGGGCCAGGGGCCGGGTAGCGCGGAGTAGAGCTTTCAAATTCCTCACTCCGCCCCTTCAGGCTGTTTTCTTACGCGCCCCTCGCTCTGAGACCTTCTTGAGACCTTGAAGACCGATACCTGTGAAGGTTGGTTAAGTCTTTATCCGCCCATGGGCTTTTCCACATACTTTATGGCAGGCAATAATTGAGCGGATTATGCTTTCGGGGTTGAATATAAGCGCCGCTGCCCTTAAAATAGAAGTGAGCGGGCCGGGCGGCTATTATGTTTTAAGCCCGGACCTTCAGTAGAGGGAATTTTCAGGTTTTTTTTTAAGATTCAGGCCCTTTTCAGGCCTTATTAAACTGGACAAGACCTTTTATATATAGTAGACTATTTAAATACCTACAGAAAAAAACAAAGGGAGATTTGTAAATGGAAATCACTACAGTTGAGCAGGCGAGTAGTTCTATCAAGAATTGGCTTGATGAGAACCATCACCAGGCAAAGGAGATAAAAGACGACGCAGCAAGTTTTCATTTTGAGCTCGATTACCCCATCGGCTCGCTAAAAAGACAGAGAGTAATCCAGCCAAAGGACTTCCCCGGCCTCGTCGTTATTTTGAACGGCGTATCCATCGCCGAAGAGCATATTGCAAAACTGAAGGCGCTTGGCGAGGAGGAGAGGGAGACCTTTTTCGCGGGCATCAGGGATGACCTCATATTCCTTAAAAACAGCTATGACATGAATATGGACGAGGAAGGTGTGGCCAAGCAGATCCAGTTCTCCTATGAGTTTTATTTCGACAGCCTTACCAAGTCAAAGCTCTTCGAGGGTCTTCTCTTGAACCACAGAACCCTTATTTATATAGTCACCAAATTTAACGAGAAGTTTGGTGTGCCTGTGCTGCCTTCGGCGCCTGAAGGTCAGCAGACCCCGACCAATGCCTAAAGGGGAGGCGATTTAGACAGGAGGTTACAGCCATGTCTGAGAAGATAGTGGAGATAAGATACAAGTGTACTCACCCTTCCTGCGTCGTTAAATGCAGAGACGGCTCAGTTACGGTCTACGAGGATTATTTTAACGAATTGTCCGGGGCATGTGAGGAAAAGGACCTGTTCAAGAGCCCCCGCGGAGTATGCAGGCTGGGTTTTACACAGAAGTTCAGGGCCCTGTCCGTACAGGATGTTACAGACGCAGGCGAGTCTCGTGAGGAATCCGTTGATGGGGCGAGCATGGAAAAGGGTCCCATCGAGATTCTCATGGCCGAGCATGAGAGGGTGCTTGAGAAGATAGAGTTGATCGAGCAGCAGATAAGGAGAAGGGATGTTGACGGGCTCTGGGCCTCGACGGCGGAGCTTCAAAATGATATAACCATACATTCCTTCCACAAGGAAGAAGAAGCGCTCTTCCCCGCTCTTAGGGACTTGATGCCGCTGGCTGAAAGTCTTGTGGCCATCGTCAAAGAGGACCACCGGGAGGTTCTGTCGCTTCTCAGCTGTTTCAGAAACGCCCTCATCGACGGCGACATTCTCGACGGCATAGCGAAGTCCATAATAGTAAACCTTTCGAACCATATACGTAAAGAGGACCTCGAGTTTTTCGAGTTGATTAAAGACGCTCTGGATAGCGATACGAGCAGCCGGATTCTCGAGGGCATGAAAAAGATAGATGAGACCTTCGAACGCGTCCCGGCGGGAGACAGGTTAGAGGCACAGAGCCAGTCCAAGGCCGAGGAGCGGCAGGCCTTTGACGAGGCGGCAACGCTGGCCAGGGAAGCGGCGCTCGCCGACGCTGGAAGCGGTGGAGGGTGCTGTCACGGATAAGTAAAGATATAAAGACTGACTGTAGGAGCTCCGCCCTGAGGATATGTTAAAAGGGCGGGGCTTTTTTTTTGAAAATTGTTCGCCTTTTTCCTCAATTGCCGGTTACAGGGCTCGCCGCCGCCCCTGTCGCGAAGGGGGCGGGGTTGCGCAAAGACGGATAATGACGGGGTGGCTGTCCGTCATAAGGGGATATTGATGTAAGTGATATAGAGCCACATGAGGACTATGGTGACGCCGAACCAGCTTACGTATTTCTTTAATCTCCGACGTCTCTTTTTTACTATCCAGATTTTTATCATGATAAAGCAAAATCCCGAGAGCCATGCAAGGAGAACGAGAATACTGTACTCGCTCTTTATAAACGATAAAACCGTCAGTATAAGGTAGAGTGTTATTGAAATGTAGCCGTTAAACCTGTGGATCTTGGCCTCAATGGTGCTCCTTGAGGTTCTTATAATCTGGAGCCCGCTTATGAAGCTCGATGTGGCCAGTATAAGGCCGAGGCTCGCTAATATGGTGGGCAGATATTCTATAATCATGGCTGAAGGTTTATTCTCCGTATATGAGGTGAATTACCTGTTTTTGAATCATGTATACAATAACACCGGCGTAGATGAGAAGCACCGGCATGATTATGAAGATATTGGGAAGAGTCACGTTTCCGGAAAAAATATTGCCCGAGGACTCGGCGATAACAAGGCCGTAGGTGTTTCTAAGCGTCCTGTTCTCCTCTATGGTGTTGTTATTTGACGTCCAGACGAGTATGCCGTTCCATGTGTTGAGGTTGGCGCTGTTTCGCGTGACGACGTTGTTGTTGGAGTAACTCAGAAAGAGTCCCTTGTCTCCGTTCGAGCTCATGGTGTTTTCTTTTAGATTGTTGTAGGTTGACTTTTCAAGGTAGACGCCGTAAGAGGAATTTGAGTCAAAGTTGTTGTTGAATAACTTGCTGCGTGTCGACGAGAAGACAAGTATGCCGTTGGCGTTTTTGACAGCCCGGTTATTGATTATTCTTGATGAGCTGGAATCTTTAATGAGGATACCTGAAAGGTCGGAGCCCTTTAAAGTGAAGCCGATGAGGGTGACGTTCTTTGCGCCTTCTATTGATACTACGGGCTTGCTCCTGACCCCGGCCTCCACCACGGTAGAATCAGCCCCTCCTGAGGACCTTATGGAGATTGCCTTTCTTATCATGATATTCTCGCGGTATGTGCCCTTGCCGACAATGATTATATCTCCGTCGGCGGAGGCGTTTATCGCCTCCTGAATCCCTTCATACTCAGCCGGCACCTTGAGTACCGCCGCGTATGGCGGCGCGGAGGATGAGCATAGAAAGAACAGGGTAGAAGCAAAAAGCAGTAGTATCTTTTTCATGTAACCCTTTAAAAAATAAGACAGTTTTACCAAGGTCACGGAAAAATTCCAGGCCTTAGGGGCCTCTCCATCGCTTTGATTATTTGAGCCGGGCCGTGGTCGGATTCAGGTGATTTGCTAAAAAGTCTATCAGAAAGGGGGTAAAAAGTCCAAAAAAAACGGGCTGGAACGGGCATGTGCCTGAGCGGTTTTTTTCAACTCCACCCTTGGGGAGCGTATGATGAATTTTAGCGGACGCGCCGGCTTTGTAGGAATACTATTGAAGGGTGTGGGCCCGGAGGGCGCGGGCTATTGTGATGGTGGAGCTGAGGGGGATCGAACCCCTGACCTCAAGACTGCCAGTCTTGCGCTCTCCCAACTGAGCTACAGCCCCAATTTTTTTAACAGCCTCTCATAGTAGAATTGCTTAATTTTATCTTATAGCACTCTATCAGGCTCCATGTCAATCTAAATTACTTTTCACGGCGCTGAAAACCATAAAAATTTATTTATACCGAAGGGCCGGTTTTCTGAGGACCAGGGGTGATTATTTTTTATTTTTTCCTTGCAAAGATGAAGAAGAAATTGTAATAATAGACAGCCATATAACAGTCAATCACGCCGCGAGTAAATCGGGACAGACAAAAAAATCCATTAAAAATCAGAGGAGGAAACAGATGGCAAAACCGCTTACCAAGTCAAAGGTCATAGAGCATATTGCGAAGAAATCGGGGCTTACCAAGAAGGCAATTAATGAGATATTGAATCACCTGGCGCAGCTTTCCTATAAGCAGGCCAAGAACACCTTTACTATTCCAGGGATAGGCAAGCTTGTTCTCGTCAAGAGAAAGGCGCGCAAGGGCAGAAATCCCCAGACCGGTGAGTCCATAAGGATACCCGCCAAGAAGGTCGTAAAATTCAGAGTCGCAAAGGCCTGCAAAGACGCCGTACTCGGCAAGAAATAATTCATATTTGACGGCAAGACCCCCCGACCTTTGTTGATATAATAAAGATTAATAAGGAAAAGATAAAAAAGTCCCCGTACCTATTCGAACGGGGACTTTTGTTATGGCCTTTTATTGTTTGGAGCGCCCTGCATGTAAGGGTGTTTTTATTTTACATATCCCCTAACAATCCGAATTATCTTGTCTTTTTCTCACTTATAAAGTATATTGGCGATATGAAATGCCCATTTTGCGGTTATCTTGAGGACAAGGTCATAGATTCGAGGCTTTCTCAGGACGGCAGCACCACCAGGCGCAGAAGAGAATGCCTTGAGTGCTACAAGAGGTTCACGACCTATGAGAGGATAGAGGAAACGCTGCCCCTCGTCGTGAAAAAGGACGGCAGGCGCGAGCCTTTTGACAGGACCAAGATACTGGCTGGTATTATGAAGGCCTGCGAAAAGAGACCCGTGGGAATGGAGGAGATAGAAAGTACCGTAGACAGGCTCGAGACGGGTTTCCAGGACTCCGGGAAAAAGGAAATCACAAGCACCGTTATCGGTGAGTCCATAATGGAGAAACTTAAACGCCTCGATGAGGTCGCCTATGTGCGCTTCGCCTCGGTCTACAGGGACTTCCGGGACATAAACGAATTTATGATTGAGATGAAGGAACTCCTCGACATAAAGAAGAGGAAGGATTAATTGGCGCCCTCTAATGACGAAAAATTCATGAGAGCGGCCCTGAGGCTCGCCCGAAAAGGCGTGGGCTTTACAAGCCCGAACCCCGCTGTAGGCGCTGTAATCGTCAGGAACAACAAGATACTTGCACGGGGGTATCATAAAGGGGCGGGCAGGGCCCACGGCGAGATTGAGGCCTTCAATGCTTTAAAAGGCGGGTCGGCGAAAGGAGCGACGCTTTACGTCACACTGGAGCCCTGTTGCGTTTTCGGAAGAACCCCGCCATGCACGAAGGCCGTTATCGGCGCAGGCGTAAAGAAGGCCGTCGTGGGGAGTATGGACCCGAACCCGGCTGTTGCCGGAAGGGGCGTAAGGGAGCTACAGTCGGCTGGAATTCAAGTCCGTACCGGTGTCCTCGAAAAGGAATGCCTCGCCATAAATGAGGGGTATGTAAAGTTTATCACAACGGGTCTGCCCCTTGTAACGCTGAAGCTCGCCGCAAGCCTCGACGGTAGGATCGCCACGGCCGCCGGAGAGTCCAAATGGATAACCGGAGAGGGTGCGAGAGGGTATGTACACAGGCTTCGCGCCGCCGTAGACGCCGTTATGGTGGGCGCGGGCACGGTCTTGAAGGACGACCCGGCCCTTACGGCGCGTCCCGTTAAGGGTGGGAGCAAAAACCCCGCAAGGGTCGTTGTCGACAGCGCCTTCAGAACCCCCCTTAAGGCAAAGGTCTTCAGGGACATCGAGGGCTCAGGCCTCTATATCTTTACAACGGGGAGGGCGAAGAGCGCGAAGATAAATAAGGCGAGGGCCCTTGGAGCGAGGGTCTTTGTTATGAGAGAGGCGGCCGGGGGTATTGCCCTCGGGGGCGTCTTGAAGAGGCTTGGAAGGGAGGAGATAACGTCCATTATTATTGAGGGCGGCGCCGGGCTTGCCGCTTCAGCCATTAAAGAGGGCATAGTTGACAAGGTCCTCTGGTTCACATCCCCTAAAATACTCGGCGGCGACGCCACCCCTGCGGTGGCCGGACTTGGCATAAGGTCGCTTAAAAAGGCGCCGGTGATTAAAGGGGCGAGGGTTCGTAGAATGGGAGATGATATACTGATAGAGGGATATTTTTAATTGTTGCACAGGTTTCTTTTTTCGCCATGGGACGGGGAAAATGTTTACAGGCATAATCGAGGAAATAGGCACGGTAAAATCTATTGAAAAACGGGACGCATCTGGTAAAATTAGTATTGTATCCTCATTCGATCTTGCAAGCATAAAAGAGGGGGAGAGCGTCGCTGTCGACGGGGTCTGCCTCACGGTAACTGGAAAGAACGGGGGCGCGAGGACATTTACAGCCGACTTGAGCGCTGAAACACTCCGTACCACCACCATTGGCAAGGCTTTGAGGGCAGGCTGCACTGTAAACCTCGAGAGGGCGCTTACGCCCGGCAGGCCCATGGGAGGGCACTTTGTTACCGGCCATATAGACGCAGTGGGGCTTATAAAGAAGAGAGTTGAAAAGGGAGAGTTCGTTGACCTTGAGGTGGAGCTGCCCGGGGGGCTTACACGTCAGGTGGCTAAAAAGGGTTCCATCGCCGTTGACGGCATAAGCCTTACTGTAAGGGATTTGTCATCGGATGTGGTAAAATTCTCCATAGTCCCCCATACGCTTAAGTGCACCACCCTTTCTGAAAAGTCTCAGGGGGCCGCGGTGAACGTGGAGACTGATATACTCGCTAAATATGTTGAGAGGGTTTTGGCGAAAGAGGGGAAGAAAGGCGTCAGCGCGGATTTTCTGGCGGAGCACGGTTTTTTGAACCGGGAATGAACTGTCCCGCTTTAAGTGGCGGGGCTACAAAACCATATCAGGCCCGGCGGTAATGGGCCGGATAAAAAGAATTTAACGGAGTTTTGTTGGAAGATGAAGAAGAGGATTGAAAAGGCCCTTCAGGAGATACGTTCCGGCAGGATGATAATTCTCGTTGATGACGAAGACAGGGAGAACGAGGGGGACCTCTGCATGGCCGCAGAGCTTGCCACCCCCGATGCAATAAACTTCATGGCGCGCTTCGGCAGAGGTCTCATATGCCTCACCCTCACGGAAGAGAACGCCGATAAGCTTGGTCTTCGCCCCATGGTCAACGACAACACATCTCCCTACAGGACGGCCTTCACCGTATCCATAGACGCGAGGAGTGGGATTACAACGGGCATATCCGCTTCTGACAGGGCCGTTACCATACTCGCCGCCATAAAGGACGGCGCCGTGCCCGAAGACCTGTCGCGGCCCGGCCATGTCTTTCCCCTGAGGGCGAGAAGGGGAGGGGTTCTTGTGCGCTCAGGCCAGACAGAGGGTTCCGTTGACCTCGCGAGGCTCGCCGGGCTTAAACCCGGCGGCATTATATGCGAGATAATGAAGGACGACGGACAGATGGCGAGGATGGCGGACCTTGAGGCCTTCGCGAAGGTTCACGGCCTCATGATAGTTACGATAGCCGATATTATTGAGTACAGGTTGCGCTACGACAGCCTCGTTCAGAGGGCCGGCGAGGCACATCTACCCAGCAAGTACGGCGGCGAGTTCCGCGCCATAGCCTATACCAACGATGTGGACGCCAATGAGCACCTCGCCCTTATAAAGGGGGAGATAGACCCCGATGAGCCCATACTCGTCAGGGTCCACTCCGAATGCCTTACGGGCGACGTACTCGGCTCGGAGAGGTGCGACTGCGGGGACCAGCTTAAAGGGGCGCTTAAGATGATAGAGAAAGAGGGAAGGGGGGTCTTTCTCTACATGCATCAGGAGGGAAGGGGCATAGGGCTGGCCAATAAGATAAAGGCCTACGCGCTTCAGGACAGCGGCCTCGACACGGTGGAGGCGAACAGGAGCCTGGGCTTCAAGGCTGACCTCAGGGATTACGGCATAGGCGCTCAGATCCTCCTTGACCTCGGCGTCAGGAAGATGCGCATGATTACCAACAACCCGAAAAAAATCGTGGGGCTCGAGGGGTACGGACTCGAGATAACCGAGAGGGTCCCTATTGAGTCCGTTCCGGGAAAAAGGAACGTAAGTTACCTTAGGGCCAAGAAAGAAAAACTGGGTCATCTCCTTCATAAACTCGACGACGTGAACGATTTATAGGGCTTAAAAACAGGGGCGCCTCCTCCGCGTAGTTTAACGTCATGATTTTAGCGCATGTGTATTGAACGTGGCCTTTACGGCGCCGGAGAGTCTTTTACGGCGAGGCCGGCCCCTTGATCAGCCGTTTGGGCAATATTACAATATAACTTTCAAAAGGAGGCTCCATGCCGCGTACATTCGAAGGCGACCTCTCCGCAAAGGGTCTGAAGTTCGCCGTTGTGGTGAGCAGATTCAACGATTTTATCGGCAACAAACTCCTTGAAGGCGCTCTGGACACGCTACTGCGGAGCGGGGCCGGGGAGAAGGACATTGACGTTGTAAAGGTCCCAGGGGCCTTTGAGATGCCCGTTGCCGCCAAGAGGCTTGCCGGCAAGAAGGAATATGACGCCGTAATCTGCGTCGGTTGTATAATACGAGGCTCAACGCCGCATTTTGATTATATAGCCTCTGAGGCGGCAAAGGGGATAGCCAGGGTGGCCCTTGATTCAGATTGCCCCGTATCCTTCGGCGTGATAACGGCCGACACTATTGAGCAGGCCATTGAAAGGGCCGGAACCAAGTCCGGGAACAAGGGCAGGGACGCCACGTTGACGGCCATCGAGATGGCAAACCTTTTAAAATCCCTTAAATAACAGAGGATATTTTTTTAAGATTATGGGTACTATGGCGGTTTCAAGGCACAGGTCGAGGGAGATGGCGCTTCATACGCTCTATAGGGTTGATATAGAGGATAAAGGCAGTGGTGACGTTATCTTTGAAAAGGGGGAAAAAGAGGAAAAGGGAGGCATGTCCGCCGGACAGGAGGACTACGGCAGGGTTCTCGTTGAGGGCGTAACCGCACACCTGGCCGATATAGACGTACTTATAGAGGGGTCATCAGAGCACTGGACCGTTAAGAGGATGGCCGTTGTCGACAGGAATATACTGAGAATAGGCGTCTTTGAGTTCATGTACAGGGTGGATGTCCCCGGCAAGGTTGTCATCGACGAGGCTGTTGAACTCGCCAACCGCTACGGCTCCGAAGAATCAGGGGCCTTTATAAACGGTGTGCTGGACAAGATTTTTAAAGACATGCTTGATAGCAAGGCCTCTTCTCGCCCCTTGAATTGAGAGAAAAGAGATTTTTTAAACTTTTAATTAAAAATTTATTGACACACCATTGAAAAGTTGTATAATTAAAACAGCTAAGGAGCTAAAGGGTTGCACATTGCGCTTTTGGACCTCTCAAGGCAGTACCGCAAGATTAGAAGAGAAGTGCTCAGAGAGGTCACAAGGGTTTGTGATTCTCAGCACTATATATTAGGCAAAAACGTTTCCGCCCTTGAAGATGAAATGGCCTCCTACTGCGGTGCAAAGTACGCCGTGGGGGTCGCGTCTGGTTCCGACGCCCTTCTCTTGAGCCTCATGGCTCTGGGGGTGGGCTCAGGGGACAGGGTTATAACAACGCCATTTACCTTTTTCGCAACAGCAGGTTCCATCAAAGAGGTCGGCGCCGAGCCGGTCTTCGTAGATATCCATCCAGAGACCTACAACCTAGATCCTGACAGCCTGGAAATTCTCCTTAAGAAAAGTTCGAGAAGGGTGAAAGCAATAATGCCGGTGCATCTATACGGTCAATGCGCTGATATGAAGGAGATAAACGCCATCGCCAGAAAGTACGGGATGAGGGTGATAGAGGACGCCGCCCAGTCCATTGGGGCTGTGTACAGGGGGAAGAAGGCCGGCTCCCTTGCCGACGCCGGCTGTTTTTCCTTTTATCCCACTAAGAATCTCGGTTGCTTCGGCGACGGTGGCATGGTCACCACAAACAGCTCAAGGACCGCCCGTACTTTAAAGAAGCTCAGGTGCCATGGAAGCAACGCCCGGTATCTGTACGACTCGGTGGGTGTTAACAGCAGGCTCGATGAGATTCAGGCCGCTGTTTTGAGGATAAAATTAAAGCATCTTGACGCCTGGACCGCAGGGCGCATAAATAACGCCGCGCGTTACAGAAGACTCTTTTCAAAAGCCGGGCTCGACGGCCTTGTGAAGCTCCCGGTAGTAAAAGGAAATAACATTTCCGTTTATAATCAGTTCGTAGTAGTGGCCAAATCAAGAGACGGCCTCAGGGGACATTTAAGCCGGGCCGGTGTGGGCACAGAGGTTTATTATCCCGTGCCCCTGCATCTGCAGAAGTGCTTTAAGGACCTCGGGTACAAAAAGGGCGACTTTCCCATATCAGAGAGGGTCGCCGGTGAGATTCTGGCGCTACCCATTTTTACCGAACTAAAGGCCGGCGAGCAGAAATACATAGTCTCAAGTATAGCGGGTTTTTATGGTTAGGAGCTTTGTGCCGGCCACAGGCGGATTCCAAACCGCGTACCTTGAGGTTTAAGTTTTTTGACAAGTAGATATAAGGGGGGTTCTGAATAAATGTCAACTCTACGGGTACTCGTTACAGGCGGCGCGGGCTTTATCGGCTCCCATCTTTGCGAAAGGCTCCTCGACGACGGGGCGGAGGTTTTATGCCTCGATAATTTTTTTACGGGAAGAAAAGAGAATATAGCCCACCTCCTCAGCGAGCCGCGTTTTGAGCTTCTAAGGCACGATATTATAGAGCCCATACTCCTTGAAGTGGACCGGGTCTACAACCTCGCATGCCCGGCCTCACCGGTGCATTACCAGTATAACCCGGTAAAGACCATAAAGACGAATATCATAGGGGCACTTAATATGCTTGGGATGGCTAAAAGGGTGAGGGCGAGGATACTTCAGGCATCGACCTCAGAGGTGTACGGCGACCCGAAGGTCCACCCTCAGACGGAAGATTACTGGGGCCACGTCAACCCCATAGGGCCAAGGGCGTGTTACGACGAAGGCAAGAGGTGCGCCGAGGCGCTCATGTTCTCGTACCACAGGCAGAACGGCGTCGATATCAGGGTGGTCAGGATATTCAACACATACGGCCCGAGGATGCTTGAGAACGACGGCAGGGTGGTCAGTAATTTCATCGTCCAGGCCCTGAAGGGCTCGGAGATTACCGTCTACGGCGACGGGAGCCAGACAAGGAGTTTTTGTTATATTGACGACCTCGTGGATGGGCTCGTGAGGATGATGGATAATGACGCGGAGGTGGGGCCGTTAAACCTCGGTAATCCCACGGAGTTTACTATAATGGAGCTTGCCGAAGAGGTAAAGAGGCTTACGGGCAGTTCCTCAAAGATAGTCCTGAGGGACCTCCCACAGGACGACCCCGTGCAAAGGCAGCCCGATATTACCATGACAGAAAAAACCCTCGATTGGAGTCCGAAGATAGCCTTGAAAGAGGGGCTCGTTAAGACCATCGACTACTTCAGCCAGAGAGTGGGCGGAAGGATAGAGGCCTGAAGCGCCCGGTCTTGCAGGCCGTGGGTTTGGCGCGGCCATTGTGAATATTAGAGAACATCTCTGTACTGATATAAGGGGCGTAGTGGGGCGCCGGGCCGAAAATTTAAGATCTGGAAGGAGGATGGCTCCAGAAACATTAATAAAAAATCTCTACGCTTTTTGAAGTAGAAGAAGTAAAATACCAAAAGATTAAATCAACTTTCATCTCTGAATACCCACCACTGATAGAAACCCATCTAAAGAGAATCTGTCTTTTTTTGAATCAGGCCCTTGTTGGCCGACCTACGCCACGAAAAAACAACGGAGATTGTTTTTCAGCCCGCAGCCTTTAAAGGCGCCGTGCTTAACCTGAAATCCATCATGGACCTTACATGGCAGGGTCGAAAGGGGCAACGGGTTTTACAGAGAGGGCCGTTAACTATGGAAAAAAGCTGACCACGAGGGCCCCATTATATAAAGAAAAGCCGAATTCAGTAAACCTTAACAGAGCAGGATTTGCATTAAAAACTCATCAAGAGTTCACCTCGAATATCCATCCTTTGATCTCATCCGTCATCAGGAAAAACACAAAGAGCGCAGGAGCCGGCGGCTGACTTTTCAGCCGTGACTTATGAAGCAAAGCAGGGAAAGCAATCTACTTTGAGATTCCGGGTCTGGCACCCGGGTGTCTTTATGGATTGTTTCAACGGCGAGACGTTAACAGTGACGGCTGAAGAGATTTCTTTAAAGAGAATGGATTCAAGACCTTACCAAGGGGTGAAGATGAGACTTTTTAAGGGAAAGCTGTCTGTGATAATGCCGGCCTACAACGAGGGACATCATATTTATAACAACCTGAAGGAGACACACAAGGTTTTTAAGAGATCGAGGTGCGGTTTCGAGGTAATTCTGGTAGACGACGGAAGCGGTGATAACACATATTTTGAGGCGCAAAAAGCCGCCCTGGACCTGGGCAGCACTATACCGCTGAATATCACTAAAAATACCGGCAAGGGCAACGCACTTAAGGAGGGTTTCGCCCGCGCCACCGGGGATTATGTCATCTTCCTCGACGCCGACCTTGATCTGCATCCCGCGCAGCTCAGCCATATATTCAAGATAATGAGGAACGAAAAGGCGGACGTTATAATCGGCTCAAAGTATCACCCGGATTCGACAATAGATTATCCGGCATCGAGGAAGTTATTAAGCAAGGTCTATGCCGGAGTCCTGAATGTGCTCTTCGACCTTAATCTCCACGACACCCAGACGGGGATGAAGGTCTTCAGACGCGAGGTCCTTGAGAGGGTATTCCCTCTCGTTACGTGTAAAGGCTTCGCCTTCGACATAGAGGTCCTTACCAACGCGCATAAGCTCGGTTACAAGGTGGTGGAGGCCCCGGTTATTCTCGATAACCGCCGGGAAATGCAGTGGGGGCGCATAACAATAAAGGATATGTACAAGATGTGGATAGACACCATGGCAATCTATTACAGGCTCAATAGAAAAAAACCGGGAAAGGCGAAACCAGAATCCGGCGCGGTAAAGGACAATAAAGAATATGGGGCGATAAAGAGATGACCCTTGCAAGGAGCGGTTCCATACTTTTCGTGGGCACGATGGCGGGTAACTTTTCCAACTACCTCTTTCAGTTCTTTATGGGCAAATACCTGCCTGTGGAGGACTACGGTACGATGAACGCGGTATTCTCCATGCTCGTCATTGTCGCCATACCCTCAACAACAATTATGCTCGTCCTGGCCAGGTATGTATCAATTTTCATGGCCGAAAGCGATATGGGAAAGATTTCCTCCCTTTACCGGAACTCGCTTAAGAAGATAGGTCTTCTCGGATGCGCCTTCTTTCTGCCCTTCCTTCTCTTTAGAACGCCCATAGCCGGTTACCTTAATATCACAAGCACCATGCCAGTGGTCATAATCGGCGCGGCGGTAATGCTCACTTTCATCGTTACGGTAAACTTCGGCATACTTCAGGGGCTGCAAAAATTTTATTACCTCGGCGCTGGTATGGGCTCCACAGGGGTCTTGAAGCTCCTTTCCGGGGTTATCCTCGTCTTCTTTGGCCTCGGCTTGAACGGCGCCGTGGCCTCGGTTGTTTGCTCTTCACTCCTGGTCTTCGCCTTCACCTCCGTGCCGCTTGCCGGGTACTACGCGGCGGGTGATTGGGCCGGCCCGGTCCAGAAGCATACAAGGGATATCGTGAGCTACTCCATGCCCGTGCTCGCCTCTACCTTCGCGATAACCGTGCTGACAAATGTTGACCTGATACTGGTAAAGCATTTCTTTCCGGCTCTGGAGGCTGGCCTGTACGCGTCAATAGCGATACTCGGCAAAACGATACTCTATCTTCCCGCCGCCTTTGTGCTGGCCCTCTTCCCCATTGTTTCCGGCAGCAAAGGGGTCGATGATAAGACCTTCAGGATACTGGACAGGGCGCTCCTCTACACCGTGGGTATTTCACTTGCGGGCGTGCTCCTCTTTACCTTCTTTTCGGAGGTGATAATAAAAATATGTTTCGGAGACAGGTATTTGCACTCTGCGCCGCTATTAAAATACTACGCATTTTCCATGATGAGTATGGCTGTTATGACAGTGCTCGTCAGCTTTAATCTCGCCCGCAGCAGAACGGGCTTTCTGTATATACTTGCCGCGGGTGCAGTCTCGATTATTGGACTCCTGACGTTTTTTCATGGGAGCCTTTTAACCATAGTCCTGATTATTATGTCCGTAAACTTTTTAATGGCCTTAACGCATCTCTGGATGACCCACCGTGAAAGAAGTGTTTTTTTGAGACAAAGGATTGGGGGGGAGCGAGATGGAAATGAGGTCGGTTTCTATAATTATCCCGGTTAAGGAAATTAACGACTACATACGCGAGTCTATACCGGAAATCCTGAATATGGATTACGAGAATTACGAGATAATCATATTCCCTGACGTCGCCTCAAAGGAGTCTTTCCCGAGGACGACGGTCATACCAACGGGCGATATCGGACCGGCCGAAAAGAGGGACCTTGCGCTTAAATACGCAAAGGGAGAGATACTGGCCTTTCTCGACGATGACGCCTATCCGGAAAGGGGCTGGCTCAATAAGGCCACGAAGCACTTCGACGACGCTGAGGTCGGCGGCGTGGGCGGGCCCGCGGTGACGCCAGAGAACGATTCCATACTTCAGAAGGCGTCGGGCGCGGTATTTGCCACATGGCTCGCAAGCGGCGGGAACGAGTACAGGTATATCCCGGGCTCGCCCCGGGAGGTCGATGATTATCCCACTGTAAACCTTCTCGTAAGAAAAGACGTCTTTTCCGCCGTCGGCGGTTTTGACTCCAATTATTGGCCCGGCGAGGACACCAAGCTATGCCTCGATATTACAAAGAACCTCGCCAAGAAGATCATCTACGACCCGGAGGCCGTGGTTTATCACCACAGGAGGGCGCTCTTCGGCCCACATCTACGCCAGATTTCGAGGTACGCCTTTCACAGGGGGTATTTCGCGAAGGTCCTTCCAGAGACGTCTTTCAGGTTTTCATACTTCGTGCCCAGTCTTTTTCTCATAGGCATAGTCGGCGGGATAGGCCTTTCGGCTATAAACGGGACAGTGGCGAAGGCTTTTCTGGCCGCCATGTCCTTATACCTGCTCATACTGCTGGGCTCGGCCTTTTCAACGACGATTAAGGAAAAAAAGCTCCTCGTAGGTGTGCTCACCATACCGGGTATATTCCTTACTCATCTACTTTACGGGTTTAATTTCTTACGGGGTCTTTCAACTGCGAGGTACAGGAGATGAAGGTCTTTATTTCATATCCACCTTTAAAGAGTGAGAAGGGTGTGCCGCTGTTGGCGCAAAACCGCCAGTTCCAGTGGTTCAGGGAGCCGACGTACATATACCCGGTGGTACCGGCTTACGCGGCCACCATGCTCAAGGAAGACGGCTTCACCGTCGTATGGGACGACGCCATAGCCGAAGGGATCTCATATGAGAAGTGGCTTGAAAGGGTGAGGACGGAGGCTCCGGATGTGGTGGTCATTGAGACAAAGACGCCCGTAATAAAACGTCACTGGAAGATAATCGATGATTTGAAGTCGAGGGCGTCGAATAAAAACCGGTTGAGGTCAGTCCTTATGGGAGACCACGTTACGGCGCTCCCTGAGGAGTCGATGAAAAACTCTCCCGTCGACTACGTTCTCACAGGCGGAGACCATGATTTTTTGCTCCTGAACCTCTTAAGGACTTTAAGAGACTCCGGCCGGGCAGTCGACGAAAAGTCACTTGAGCCGGGCATATGGTACAGGGCCGGCGAGGGGATAAAAAACAACGGTAAGCACCTCCTCGCCCATGACCTCAATACACTCCCCCTTATAGACAGGGACCTTACACGGTGGCGCCTTTACAGCACGAAGAACGGGAATTTCAAAAGGACGCCCGGTACATACACCATGGCGGGAAGGGACTGCTGGTGGGGCAGGTGCAGTTTTTGCTCATGGACGACGATGTACCCGGGAAAGAGTTTTAGGGCCGTAAAGCCTGAAAGGCTCCTGGACGAGATCGGGACCCTTATAGAGAGGTACGCCATAAGGGAGGTCTTCGACGACAGCGGGACTTTCCCGTCGGGGCCATGGCTCAAGGAATTTTGCGAGGGGATGATAGAGAGGGGATACAACAAAAAGATTTACATGGGATGCAACATGAGGATCAACGCCCTCACAAAAGAGGAATACGCCCTTATGGCAAAGGCGGGGTTCCGCTTCGTGCTTTTCGGACTCGAGTCAGTAAATCAGCGTACCCTCGACAGGCTCTCCAAGGGCCTCAAGGTCATGGATATCAAGACAGGTATCTCACAGGCGAAGGAGGCGGGCCTTGAGCCTCACGTTACCGCCATGGTGGGATACCCATGGGAGGAAAAAGAGGATGCCGAGGAGACGATAGCCTTCGCGAGGGAGATGTTCAGGAAGGGGTACATAGATACGTTGCAGGCCACGATAGTCATACCGTACCCGGGCACTCCGCTCTTTGACGAGGCGAAGAAAAGGGGGTGGCTTTTGACAGAGGACTGGGACAGGTATGACATGAGGGAGTCTGTATGGAGGAGTCCGGTGAGTACGGGTGACATGCAAGGCTTTACGCAGGGCCTTTACAAGGCCGCCCTCTCCCCGCAGTTCGTTTTAAGGAAAGTGCTGAATATCAGAAACGCCGACGACATAAGGTTTTTATTCATGGCGGGAAGAAAACTTATGGGTCACCTCGCTGATTTTCGTGAAAGGAAAAATGACTGCT
>JBHHVI010000023.1:0-27692 GCA_046754225.1 Thermodesulfobacteriota bacterium
CGGTATCCACCATTGCCGTTTGAAGGTTTTATAAAAATATGGGCGCGTCTTGAATTTTTGTGCGGCCCGCGAAACAAAAACCTCCGGTAAATCAAGGGAAGGCGCACAAAAACAATCCCGCACATGCATATTATGATAACTAATTGAATATTTTAACTTATTTCAGCGCCAATATACAAGGATTATCCATCCTTGATTTACACCCCGGCTTTGGTATAAGCTACCTCTATGTCAATCTTGAGTACAGATTCAGGGGGCGCGGATACCTATGCCGGAAGATTACGCCGGGTCAAGGATAAGGCTTTTCGACCAACTATTTAATGAGAACAAGGACCTCCTGGACGGAGGGCTGTGGATGCTTGAACCGGAACAATTAAGGTTCAAGCACGGCGTTTCAATCGCCGACCTCAAGGTCCCTTATCACATGGGCGCCGATGATGAGGTCTACGTGGAAGAGGCCGTACTCGGGCTTGTTTCGCTTCTAAAAAAAAGAGCTGAGTCCAGAGAGACGGCGCCTGAAGCGGAGAAGCATCCGGAGGTAAGCGGCTTCTTTATCGCTACGCCGCCCCTTAGAGCCAAGACCTACAGAACGGATATCTTTGTTCCGGGGTCGCCCGAAAAAGAGCTCGCCGTCAATATATTAAAAACAACGCCTTACATGGATAGCTCCATACTCTACTCGTGGCTTGGAAAAGATGGGCACGGAGGGCGGTTCATTAAATGGGTTAACGCGATATTCGATAAAGCGCTTAAGGACGAAACAAGTCAGGACGGGTTGGAAAAGACAGCCTATCTCACCCTCCTTGCTGTGCTTAACACCGTAAAGCAGAAAAAAAAGAGGCTTAAAGAGATACGCTTAAAAAGCATCTCTTACGAAAGGCTCGACCTAGCAGTAGGGCTCACGCTATTCAACACCCTGGCCGCCACACTCTGCAGACTCCTTCAAAGGGTAATGGAGAGCGGTGAATATCACTACAGCCCTCTATCGGGCCTGCTCCTCAGGTCGGCGGTTTTGCCTAAATTCTTCCTTTCCATACCTTCGAACCTTCTCTCTGTTACGCTAAATCCTTACGGTATCAATAAGAAGACCTACGAGGCGCTTAAACCGCTTATTGTTGAGCCGGCAGAAAAGATGGAAGGGCTGGACCAGATTATCGAAATAATGGCGACGAGGGTAAAGAGGGACTCCGGCGCCATGAAGGCGGTAAAAGAGCAGTACGGGCTCAAACTCTTCAGAGAGGGGGCCCTGAAATACATGATGGAGTTCGATATTCCAGACACCGGCGCACAGAACCGACTTTACGAGATTTACAGAGACGACCGTCTCATTGAAAATTGCCTGAAAGACCCCGGGGCTACGGCTGATTTAAGCGGCCATCTCGAAGGCATAAAAAAGATGGTCGAAAAAGACCCGCGCCGCTCGGCCATCGTATCCGAATTTCAGAGATTCCTCCTTGCATTCCAGAAGAAAAAGACAGGGCTCCTGGGGCTTTTTACGGGCACAAGACAATCCGAGTCCACCGCCCTGAGGGGCGTGCTCGAAGGATTTTACGCCATGGAGCTGGACAGCCGCGTTGAAGGGTTTGTAAACCTGATGATGGGGTGCCTTACGGACAGGAGGGGCGAACTTGCCTCCACCATGCTTCAGGAGGAATACAAGCGTGGAAGCCTGTACCGTTTTTCCACTGACACAAGGCCAATGATAAAGGGGCTGCAACTGAAAGAAGAGGGCCAGCTCTTTGTCGACATGAAGGACTTTACCCGCAGAACGAGTAATGTAAAAGAAATAGCCATGGCCGATTTCATGAAAGAGAATTTTTTTACTCCCATACTAAGCGCCGCAAGCCGCTATGGCGGCGGAGCGGGCATGGCCGAGGATGAACGGGGCATAAGGCTTACCAACATCCCCGGCGACGCCGTCATCTTCTCCGGCGGAGTGGCGCGCCTCGTGGCGCTGGCAAAGGATATCCAGGACACAATAAGGGAAACACGAAGACAGATTGAAAGGAAGGTCCCGGCCAAAAGGGATGAGGAGATACTTGAAAAGGTGCATAAAAAATTCGAGGCCCGCCGGCTCGCGCTAAAACAAAAGAGGCTTGATCTGACCATGAACCCGGGTGGTGGCGCCCGGGGGGGAGATACGGGGCTTATAGGCCTCGGCGAAGAGGAGAGCAGGCTTGAGAGCATATACAAGGAAGAGATCCAGGCCGCCATAAAATGCGAGATCGAGGCCGGTCTTTTTATCTCTTACGGCACCAAGCCCGAGGTAATGGTCATGGAGCCCATGGAAGGCTTTTTCGGGCCTGTAGAGGTCTCCATAGGAGAAAAGATTAACGAGGCGTCGCGCGGCACCTTCAGGCACCCCCTTGTGCGCGCCAACCTCGAGATACTCCTCTCGGAAGAGAGGAAGAGGAGAAAAAACGCCGGCCTAAAATATCCCTTTGATATCTACATACATACAACATACTCCCTCAGGATGCCACCCGACCTTGAAAAGGCCTTTGAAAAATTGATAGCCAACCGGAAACTCTCCAATGCCGAGGCGCTGGCCGGGTTGATTACAGAAAACTACCTTAACGACTTCAAAAAGGTCATCTCCGGCGAGCCCTTTTCAGCATTGAGGCTTATAACCACCATTACCGATATATACAATAAAGGTCAGGCCCTGAGCAGTGACGCGCTAAATGCTTATATAAAAGAGACCCGGGGACTCAGGCGTTTCTTCAGAAAGGCCGTATCAGTCGATGAGCTGGACGGCGCCATCAGGGACACCTGGTTCCTTCCATCCAAAGAACTGGAATTTTTCTTCGGCGCGGCTATGAAAGAAGGGAGTCCTGATATAGATATATTTAATAACAGCGGCCGGCTCATATTCAGAGGGTTTGAGGCGGCCTCGCCTACTACGGTCTATGAGATGCTCGACAGGGACGGGGAGTTCTACAAGGCCCTGGTGGAGCGCTACTTCAAGGGCTGGTTCGAAGAGGCAAAAGAAAAGGATGAGTTTTTATAGGACGGGAATTATTTATCCCCGGCCCGGCCCCTTTAAGACAACATGGGGTTCTCTCAGCACAATCTCAGCCGGTGCTTTTTTCGCCGAGGACCTCGTTCATGCTGCCCGTCCTGTAGCCTTCGAGGTCGAGGGTAACGTAAACAAAGCCGAGTTTTTTAAGGCCGGCCACGGCCTTTTCCCTTAAACCCTCCTCAAAAAAGCGTCCCAGTTCTCCGGGAGAGACCTCTACCCTGGCCATATCCCCGTGGTACCTTACCCTGAATTGTGAAAACCCCAGGTCCCGGAGCAGGTCTTCGGCGCTCTCTACCTTTTGAAGCCTTTCCCCGGTTATCTTCGTCCCATAGGGAAACCTCGAAGAGAGGCACGCGAGGGCAGGCTTGTTCCACGTGGGTAGCCCCAGGAGCCTGCTCAGGCACCTTATATCATCTTTACCGAGGCCCGCTTCCTCAAGCGGGCTCCGAACGCCGAGTTCACGCGCGGCCCTGGCCCCGGGCCTGAAATCCCTCAAGTCGTCGGTGTTGGAGCCGTCCGCCACATAGCTGAAACCGAGGGAACGCGCCTTTTTCGCGGCAATCTCAAAGAGCTCGCTCTTGCAATAAAAGCACCTTTCAGTCGTATTATCGGCGAAATTTGGTATCTCCAGCTCGTTGGATTCAAAAGTGACATGGCGGACGCCCATGAGAGAGGCGAGCCTCTTCGCCTCCTCAAACTCCCTCTCCGGATAGGTGGGAGACGTGGCTGTGACGGCGGCCGCTCTGGCGCCGAGGAGGTCGTGGGCCACCCTCACAAGGAAGGTTGAATCAACACCTCCGGAAAAGGCGACGACCACGGAGTCCATGCCCCTCAATATCTCTTTGAGCCTTTCGAGTTTTCCAAGCGTGGCGGTATCCACCGGGTCTGTGCCGTCAAGGGCGCTAAAAGGCCCCCCGTCGGCGGCGCCTTCTTTTAACATACCCTCGTCTCCTCCAGCATCTCATCGGTTGCCGCAGTGCCGGCCACAAAATCCTCTACCACGTCGCCTCTGCTAACCCTTAAGGTCTTATTCCCGTTGGCCTTGGACGAGGCGTATCTCAATATTAGGCTTCCGGCGAAGTCGCGCACCACGGCGTCCGCCTCGCCCGCGACGACCACGGCCGGACCGGGAAAGTCCCCGGGCTCTATAAGAGTGTAACCGGGCTGCATCAGGTTTTTAAGTTTCCTGTTATCGGCCTCGTCCCTGCCGACTATAACCTTCGCCCCCCTGAACCTGAAGTGTCTTCCCGTCTTGAGGAGCGCGAGGTCGGCCTTTGATATGTCATCCTTATTATCAAAGAGGTCTTTTACCTTCCTGGAAAAGATCTTGTCCGTAAGGAGGCATCCCCCCGAGGGGCAGGGATAATCGTTGACGCCAAGTTCGTCGGCGAGTTCTATCTGCACCTTTCGCCCCCTGCCCGCAACGGAGAGGAGCTTACCACGGTCCACGAGGCCGGTCTTCTCCGCTATGGTGGGGTCGAGATGAGAGGCTGATAGAGGTCTCAGGATAAGCCCATCGAGGCCGCTGTCCCTCTCTACTATCCTCATCGTGTCCCTACGCTGGCTCATGGGCCTCTGGCCCAGCACCTCGCCGGTTATGATAAAAGAGGCCCCTATCTCCTCCATGTATTTTTTGGCCGCCTTGAACATATAGATGCGGCAGTCCACACATGGGTTCATGCCCTTTCCGTAGCCGTGGCGGGGGTTTCTTACAACGTCCAGATAATCGGAGCCCTTCGTCATCACCTTTATGGGTATGCCGAACTCGGAAGCCACCCTCCGGGACTCGCTCTTGCACCCGCCCTCTTTCCTGGCGCTCGTGGTGCAGGTACAGAAGGCGGATGTAAAATTAAGGGCATGCACCTCTATGCCCTGGTCTATCATCATCTTTACGGCAAGCGTGCTGTCAAGCCCGCCGGAGAGAAGCGCAACGGCCTTTGTCATTGTTTCATACCTCTTTTTCGCTCTTTTTTTAGTGGTTGTTTTTCCGCACCGGAAGCTGCAACAGGGCAGATTCCGGCAAAACTCTTGTAATTTAATGAAATATTATTATACTGTGAAAGTTGCAGAAAATCAAAATATTAAGCGCCAACCGCCAAGCCAAAGGCGCACGGCGGCGGGAAAGAAAAAAAGTGAAAGCGGAAAACATAATTGCCGTACTCTTTGCGGCCGTCATAGGGTACCTCACCTACAGGATACTGTCCCCCTTCTTCGTCCCCTTCTTCTGGGCCGCGGTCTTCGTCATAATCTTCCACCCCTATTACACATGGCTCCTTAAGGTCTTTAAACGCAAAACCGTCGCCTCGGGCTTCGCCTGCGTAACCATAGCGCTCTTTTTCGTCGTCCCCATGGCGATAATAGCCGCTTCCATGGCCGACGAGGTCCTGGGACTCTACCAGAGGGCCGAGGTGTATCTCAACAACCTCCCCTCAGGCGACCACGGCGCGCTACTCTCCATATTCGATTACATACAGAGGCTCCTTGGCAGATACGTGGACATATCCGCCGCGGACTTACAGAATATAGCCATAAAGGCGGTGAGGGAGGCGAGCACTTACGTGGTCGCCGGCGCCAAGGGGGCGGCAAAGAACTTCGCCCAGTTTTTTTTCAACCTCGTTCTCGCCTTCTTTACCATGTTCTTTCTCTTCATTGAAAGCGGCCGTCTCGTCGGCGTCTTGAAGGACATAATCCCGCTCTCCGAAGAGCATAAAGAAGCTGTCATCGCGAGAAACAGGGTTGTCATAACCGCCACCATTACGGGTGGGCTCCTCGTGGGTGCGGTCCAGGGCGCACTCGGTGGAATCGCCTTCTGGGCTCTCGGCATAAGCTCACCCATACTCTGGGGTTTCGTCATCTTCATAATGTCTTTCCTGCCGGGCATAGGCACGACGGTGGTCATCGCACCCGCCGTCATCTACCTCTTTATCATCGGGAGCGTCGGAAAGGCGGTGATACTGATTATCTGGGGCGCTTTTGTTATAGGCCTCGCCGATAACATCTTACGGCCTCTCATAGTAAGCGGCAAGACGCGCCAGCACCCGCTTCTGCTCTTCTTAAGCGTTCTCGGCGCGGTGCACGCCTTCGGACTCATAGGCATAATCGCAGGCCCAATAATCATAAGCGTGGCGCAGGGCGCCCTCGATATCTACAGGAGCGCGGTTAAAGAAAGGCGCACCGATGCCGCGTGAATACATAGGAAGAGGGGTTGCCGGCGATGAATCTCAATACCCCGGAGAGGCCCAGCTCGGCAAGCCTGAAATCAAGGTCCTCCTCCCGGTGGTGCTCTTTTGTGTCACCGTCGTAACAACAATTATCGCCGGCGCGCTATACCGTGGGGCGCAGATCTTCGCCCATCCTTCGGAGATATTACTGGGAGTCCCCTTTTCGCTTTCCCTCATACTTATATTAGGGACCCACGAACTGGGACACTTCCTCGCTTCAAGAAGGCACGGCGTTCACACCACTCTCCCGCTCTTCATCCCCTCACCCCCCATACCACCGATGATCGGCACCTTCGGCGCCGTCATAAGGATAAAATCCCCCATCACCACGAAAAACGCCCTTGTGGACATAGGCGCCGCCGGGCCGCTTTCGGGCTTTGTGGTGGCCGTATTTGTAACGGCCATAGGGCTCAGGTTTTCGGCGGTTCTCCCCGTATTGCACACAGGCACTTCCCTCGGTCTCGGCTCGTCCCTCATCTTCAAGGGCCTCACATACCTGACCCTCGGCCCCGTGCCCGAAGGCTACGACGTAATGCTCCATCCCGCGGCCTTCGCCGGCTGGATCGGTTTTTTTGTAACGGCCATGAATCTGCTGCCCCTCGGCCAGCTCGACGGCGGGCACATGGTCTACGCGCTCATCGGCCGGTGGCACAGGACCTTTTCCATGGTCATGGTCGTGGCCATGGTGATACTCGGTTTTCTTTCATGGCCCGGCTGGTTCATCTGGGCAGCGCTTATAACAATCATAGGGCTCTGGCATCCGCCTGTTGACAACTATTACGTACCCATGGACGGGAAAAGGAAGTTGACGAGCATATGCGCCCTCATTGTATTTGTATTGACTTTCATACCAATGCCGTTTTATATTATCTAATTATGAAGAAATTCACGGAAGAAGAACTGAAGAAATTCGACGGAGGCACTCCGGGCGGCCCCATATACTTCGCTTATAAAGGGAAGGTCTACGACGCGACCAACAGTCCGCTCTTCGTGGACGGCATGCACTTCGAGCACTTCGCCGGCTGCGACCTTACCGAATACCTCGAGGACGCGTCCCACGGCGACGAGGTAATGGAAGAACTCAAAGTCATCGGGGAGTACGAAGAGTAAGCGGACTTTTACCGGCCCCTTTTTATTCCGGGCCGTCAAGTTACTAAAGACCCCGGGGGTCTTTCAACCTCAAGGGGACCCGCCGCCTTCTCAAACTGCCGGCACGTCACCCGCTTATTAAGGCCCCGCGGGCCGGCCCCTTGAATTACCGGCCATGGCGATAAAAATCCTTATTTTAGGCTGCGGCACATCCACGGGCGTGCCCGTAATAGGCTGCGACTGCAATGTCTGCACGTCAACGCACCCCGCTAACAGGCGCACAAGGTCCTCGGCCCTCTTTCAAACCGGCGGAAAAAATATACTCATCGACACCTCAACGGACTTAAGGGCCCAGTCCCTCTTAAACGGCCTGAAGAGAATCGACGCCGTCCTCTTCACCCACCCCCACGCCGACCACATCCACGGCATAGACGACCTCCGCTCCTTCAACATGGTGCAGAAGCAGTCCATACCCTGCTATGGCAACGAGCACACCGTAGAGAGGATACACGTCATGTTCGATTATGTCTTCAGCGGGGAGAGTTCCGAGAGCTGGAGGCCCAAACTTACCACGACGGTGGTGGACGGCCCTTTTAATCTCTTCGGCGCGGAAGTCACGCCCGTAGACGTTCAGCACGGGAATACGCGGATACTGGGGTACAGAATAGGCCCGGCGGCCTATATTACGGACTGCAGCAGTCTGCCGGAAGAGTCCATGGAAAGGCTCGGGGGGCTAAAACTCCTCGTCCTCGGGGCCCTGCGCTTCAGACCCCACCCCACGCACATGACCATAGACGAGGCCGTGGAAATCTCAAGGAAACTGAAGCCCGAAAGGACTATCTTGACCCACCTGAGCCATAATATAGATTACACCGTGGACAATAAAAAACTCCCAACAGGAGTGGAATTGGGTTACGACGGGATGAGCGTGGAGGTTTGAAAAAATTTTTAACTAAAGTCTATGAACTCGTAGCCGCATTTGGGGCAGTGGGTGGCGCTGAAATTAACCTTCTTACGGCAGTACCCGCAGGTCTTTTTCCCCTCTCCCACCCTCGCTGAAGGGACAATCAACATAATGGCCTGCACAATGGCCGCGGGAAAGAGAAAAAAGCCGTAGAGCCACCATCTCGCCGCACTCCTTCCGGAGTACCACGCCAGAGCGGCGGTTATTCCGCCGCCGACCGCCGCTATAATGATTATCACAATTATCGTAGCCGCCATCTTTAAACCTTATTCTCAGGTGGAGGGGTTTCCCTTTCCAAAGAGCGGGCCTTCTCCCCCCTCACCGGCCCCTTCCTCTTCTCCTGTTTCTCCGCCGGCCTCAAGCTCAAGGGTCTTTATGGGCGGAAGCGCCGTGCCTAATATGCCCTCTAAATCGCCGTACATGCCGCTCGTGGAGTTAAGGACCTTCTCTATCTGCTTCTCCCGTTTTGCCCAGAGGCGCGTAATGGCCCTTTTTTCATGCTCAAGCTCCGACCTCATGGCCCCGAAGGCCTCAAGTATCGCCTCCACTCTGTGCCTGAAGCCGGAACCGGAAAGATACCTGTAAATCTCCTCCACCTTCTCTCCCCTTCCCACCATGGATATCTTCGAGCGGGCCACCTCCTTTAAGCCGAACCTCAGCGCCTCGGCGAGGCTCAGGGCATAGGCGCGCCCCGTCACCCACACCCCGTCCACGTTTCCGAAGGAGCTTATCTCCTTGGGCAGGGTCTCGGTGACGAGGACGGCCACCTCGGCCTTTATATCCCTCTGGTCCCCCTTGAGCTTCTCTATCCACTCTGCGTTCCAGTTTTTTGTCCTCTTCGACTCCCAGACTATGGTGCCGCAATAGCCGCCGCCGGCCGTATTGACCTTCTCTATTATATCGGCCCCCCTTACGCCCTTGGGCACGTCCAGTATCTCGTCGTAAGGGAAACGCGTCTTGAGGGCCTCTTCAAGGTCGAGCTCCTGGACCTCGCCCTGGGTCTGCACCGAGCCCTGCTCGGCCTTCCTCTTGAGGTCCTCAATTTGTCTCAGCATGTCGCTTATCTTCTTCTCCTTCTCAAGGTCCTTGAACCTGTGCTCCTCGGAAAAAGCCTCAAGGGTCTCGCGCCTTATCTTTTCCCTCTCGGCGTCCATAGTGCGGGCCACCTTGAGTTCAATGGACTTCTTCTCCTCCTCGAGAGCCCTCTCCCTCTTCCTCAACTCAAGCTCGATCCTGCCTGCCTCTTCAATACGCCTCGTCTTCTCGGTATTCTCCTCGCGGAGCGCCTTGAGTTCAACCTCTATCCTTTCACGGGCCTCCCTCACTGCCTCGCCTTTAAACTTCTCCCTCTCAGCGGCGAGTTTTTCCGCGACGGCCCGGTCAACCTCTCCGGCCTTCTTAGCTATCTCCTCCTCGCGTCTTTTGAGCTCCTCCTCCCTCTTCCTCCCGCGCGCCTCGAACTCCCTGGTAAGGCGCTCGGTGACCTGTTTGGAAAGGGCCTCGGTAAGAGGTATCTCAAACCCGCATTTGGGGCATTTTATCGTCTCTTCGGGCATTTTATGCGCCTTCCGTCCTTTTTAAAGCCTATTATAGTTTATAGGGCCGGCCATTAAAAGTGTTTTGTGCTGGGTGGTTAAAGACCGTTCAGCAAGACGACAACTTTTTCCACACACAAAAAAATTTGTCCCGGCGCTAAGGGATTTTGTGCTTCTGCTGGGCTGCTGGCCTCTAACCCCCCGAAAAGACCCTCGTCCCCGCGTGGCCTGAAAGGGCGTCCTCAACGAGTTCGGGCGTCGTTATAAAGACCTCCCTGCCGCCATAGGTCAGAAACTCAACGGCGGCCTCTATCTTCGGGGCCATGGAGCCGGGGGCGAACTCGCCGCGGGCGAGGTATTTTCTGGCGTCCCGTAGCTCGAGTTCCCTCAAGGGGCTCTGGTCCGGTTTGCCGAAGTTTATATATACGCACTCTATCTGGGTAAGGTTTATAAAGACCTCGGCTCCGGTCTCGCGGGCGAGGAGGCTCGTGGCGAGGTCCTTGTCCACTACGGCGTCAACGCCACGAAGCGTCCCGTCGGCCTTCTCCACGACAGGCACCCCCCCGCCCCCGGCGGCTATGACGATTACGCCCGATTCCGAGAGCTTTTTTATGACCCCTGCCTCTACGACCCTCAGGGGCCTCGGAGAGGGCACAACTCGCCTGAAGCCGCGCTGGCTGTCCTCCACAACCCTCCAGCCCTTTTCCTTCTCAAGAGTAAGGGCCTCTTCCCTGGAATAAAAGGGGCCCACGGGCTTGGTGGGGTGACCGAAGGCCGCGTCCCCGGCGTCCACAACCACCTGGGTAACGACGGTAACCACGTCTATGTGCTTGTTGAGTTTTTTGAGCCGGTTATAGATGGTCTGCTGTATCATGAAACCGATCCCGCCCTCGGAATCGGCGTCGTCAATGTAGAGGGGCATGGGCGGGACCTTATCCCTTGCCGCCTCACCCCTTATAATGATGTTACCCACTATGGGGCCGTTGCCGTGCGTTATTATTATCGCGCCGCCTTTTGAAGAAAGCCGCGCCACGGCGGAGCAGGCGGCTTCGGCGTTCTCGAACTGCTCTTCAATGGTGCCGGCCTCGCCGCGCCTTATAAGGGCGTTACCGCCTATGGAGAAGATTATCTTTCCCATTTGCCTTGAGGGAGCGGGTTGATTTTTAATCCGGGAAGATTTTTTTTGGGGCCTTTTTACAATAAGTCCTTCATATGCTCAAGGGTCTTGGAAGGATTGCACAAACATCCTACTCAAGCCCCTCTATGTAAGACGCGGCCGAATAAGCCGCTATGGCGCCGTCTCCCACGGCCGTAGCCACCTGAAGGAGCGGAGTGGTCCTGCAGTCTCCGGCCGCGAATATGCCCTCCACGTTCGTCTCCATCTTCTGGTTCGTCTTTATAAAACCTGAGCCGTCCTTGTCCACCTCAACGAACTCCGTAGTCGGGTTAATGCCGACGAACATGAAGACCCCCTCCACGTCGAGCTCCTTTAGCTCTGAGGTCTTAAGGTCCTCAACGAGGACCTTCCGTACAACGCTGTCTCCCTTAATCTCCTTAAGGATATGGCTCTTTAAGAGGACTATATTTTCAGCGGCCTCGACCTTCTCCTGCTGGATCTTCTCCCCCCTGAACTGGTCCCTCCTGTGGGCGAGGTAGAGCTTCGCGGCTATCTTTGAGAGGTACACCGCCTCCTTAAGGGCCGTATCCCCCCCGCCGACTACAAGGACGCTGCTACCCTTGAAAAACGGGCCGTCGCAGGTGGCGCAGTAGGAGACACCCTTTCCAATAAACTCCTTTTCACCGGGCACGCCGAGAGGACGCGGCCGAGCTCCCGTGGCCACTATGACGGCCTTTGTCTTTATATCCCCGTCCGTTGTCTTTACGGTACGGAGTCTTCCGTCCACTCTCACCGTTTCGACATCCTTTAACTGTATGTCAAGGCCGAGCCCCTTTGCGTGCTCCTCGAATTTCTCCATAAGCCCCGCGCCGCTGATGGAGGGAAAACCCGGATAGTTCTCTATGATGTCGCTTACGGCAATCTGACCGCCCACCATCTGTTTTTCAAGAAGGACTGTATTAAGGCCGAGCCTCACGGCGTATATGCCCGCCGTAAGTCCCGCCGGGCCGCCTCCGATGATTACGAGATCGTACATTTTTTCAAAACCTCCCTGGATATAAATGGATATTAAGAGGAAGCCCTTATCAACCCCTCTCACCCCCCCGTTATAATCGCCCTTACAACCTTGAGGTTCCTGAGATCGTCTCTCTTGTCTTTTCTCGGCGTCTCCATGATAACGGGCAGGCTGGAGATTCCCTTACTCATCAAAAACGCCGCCAGCCCGGCGCGCCCTATCTTTCCTCTCCCTATGGATTCGTGCCTGTCCACACCTGAGCCTAAGGCGCCCTTTGAGTCGTTCAGGTGTATGAGGCGAAGCCTTTCCATGCCCGCCTCTCTTTCAATGGTCCTTACAAGCGCCCTCGCCTCTCCGGCTGTCCTCATGGCGTAGCCCGAGGCGAAGGCGTGGCAGGTGTCAAAACATAACCCCATCTTCAACCCTATGGAGCGGGCACGCTCGATGACGCTTCCGATTTCCTTCAGGCTGGAGCCGAAACTGTGACCACCGCCGGCGCTGTTCTCGGCGAGGACCGTTGTGCTCATCCCGAGCCCTGTTTCTTTCACCTCATTAAGCGCCTGCCTGATCCTCTCGAAGGCTTTATCCGTACCGGCGCCCCTGTGGCTCCCGAGATGCGTGACAAGATAATCGGCGCCGATGAGTTCGGCCGCCCTCAATTCGTGCTTGAATAACGCCAGGGACCTTTTAAACAGGTCGTCATCTGGCGACGACAGGTTGATAAGATAAGAGGTGTGAACAACAACAGGCCCGATGGCGGCCCGCCTCCTCTCTTTCCTGAAAAGCTCCACCTCTACCACGTCAACCGGTTTAATACGCCAGGCGCGGGGGTTGCGGCTGAAAATCTGCATGGCGTCGCAACCGAGCTCCTCTATCCTTCCAATCGACCTGTGAAGCCCCCCCGCGATAGAAGTGTGAAAACCGACGGGACGGCGCGTTTGCCCTTTCTTTATCCCTTTTATCAGCCTCTTCCCTTCCTGGTCAGCTTCTGCCGAGCCGCGTTGGCCAGTACGCCTGGAACGTTTTTGCTGTTGGCTATCTTCTTAAGGTCCCTGTCATAGAGGAAATCGAGGAACTTCAAAGAATAGTTCAATGGGGTCTTGGGGTTTAAGACTATCGCCATTTTTACGGCGTAGCTCTTAATCCACTCCCTCCTGCCAGCGACCTCCCTCAAGAGGTCGTCCGAGCTGGTCTTTGATGACGCTATCCTGATAATCTCCTGGTCCGTTATCCTCGGGTTTTTGAGAACAGACATGGAGACTATCTTGTTCTTATCCTTTACAAGGAGTTCTCTTACCGCCTTCTGACCGGTAAGCGCGAGTTTTATCTTCTCTCCGGCCGTGAGTCTGCTTACGAGCTTATAGACATTCAGCCTGTCGCCTTCATAATCCTCCTCCATAAAACCTTCGTCCGGCAGCGGCTCTTCTTCGTGATGAGGCTGCGGGCCACCAGGCTCAACTTCACGCGGCAAATCTTTTAAAAAGCCCTCAACCCTTTCAATAAGTTCCCTGGACGCTTCGGGGTTTTTCTTGAGCCCTTCGAGCAGGGCCGGGCAGGTGAGCAGCGCCTCTCTGTTTTCGCCAAAAACCGAAATAACGTCCCGGGGGGCGCTATGCGCTATGGCGTAAAGGAGCGGCTCGTCGGCACCGGGATTGGACGCCACGGCGGCCCCTATGGCGTAATCTTCCCGGTAATAGGTGTAAAGACTTCTGAGGATCAGGGGGTCGAGTTTTTTCTTGAGGGCGCGCTGGATAAAGTCAACGCTTAATTCGCTAATGCTTTTTTTAGCCTCAGCCGAAATAGCCTCGTCTTTGTCATGGCTCAACACAATGAGTACGGTGATAAGGTCTGAAGGCTCAAGTGCCTCAAGTTCCTCTACCCGCCGTCTCGCGATATTGAGCCTTGACTCAATGGAAAGTTCGGGAGAAACAAACCTCAAAAGACCTTTACGTATTTTCATAAGGGTTTAATGCTTCTCTTTCCTGTTCCCCGCACTCTCTATAACCTTCTGGCTCATGTAGGTGGGCACATCCTCGTAATGCGAGAACTCCATGGTGAACATGCCTCTATCCCCTGTCATACCACGGAGTTCCGGCGCGTAGGTAACTACCTCGGCCATGGGGACGAGGGCCTTTATGGTCTGGCTTCCGGCCTCGGGCTCGGCGCCGAGTATCTTGCCTCTCCTCGAGTTTATATCTCCTATAACGTCGCCGAGGTTCTCCTGGGGCACGGTTATCTCCATCTTTACTATAGGTTCGAGCAGTACGGGGGCGGCCTTTTCCATGCCTTTTTTAAAGCCCATGGACGCGGCTATCTTAAAGGCCATCTCCGAAGAATCAACGGAATGGAAAGAGCCGTCATAAAGTTCGACCTTGCAATCAACGACGGGAAACCCGGCAAGCACACCTGTCTGCATCGCTTCCCGCACGCCCTTTTCAACGGCGGGTATGTATTGTCTCGGTATGACCCCGCCGGTAATCTTATTTACGAACTCAAAGCCGCCGCCCTTTTTAAGGGGGCTGAGCTCCAACCATGTGTCTCCGTACTGACCCCTTCCTCCGGACTGCTTCTTGTACTTGCCCTGAACTTTTACGCTGGCGCGGATCGTCTCCTTGTAAGGTATCCTCGGGGCCTTTAACCCCACCTCGCAGTTGTACTTACGCTTCAACTTGTCAATACTCGCCTCAAGGTGGACCTGGCCCACACCGGCGATTATAAACTCCTTGGTCTGGCCGTCCCTCTTGAACTCAAGGCTCGGGTCCTCCTCCATGAGTTTCACAAGGGCGGAGGAGAGCTTGTCCTCGTCTGCCTTTGTCTTTGGATGAATGGCGTAGGAGAGGACAGCGCTCACGGGAGGCGGGGGAGGAAAAACCACGGGAGAGTCGGCGCTACTGAGGGTGTCTCCCGTGCCGGTGGACTTGAGCTTGCTGACGGCGATTATATCTCCCACAGAGGCAACCGGGGCCTCTTTTATATTCTTACCTTCCATAAGGTAAAGATGGCTCAATTTCTCCCTTTCATCAGACGAGGAATTATATACGGTATCCCCGGGGCTCAATGAGCCCGAATATATCCTGAATATCGAGAGCTTACCCGTAAAGGGGTCGATTATGGTCTTAAAGACGAAGCCGGAAAAAGGGGCAGCGGGATCGGGCTCCCTCGTTACCTCCTCGCCCGTGGCCGGGTCCTTGCCGCGGGCCGTACCCTTTATGGCCCCCTTATCGAGTGGTGAAGGCAGGCACGTGTTTACCGAATCCATAAGAAAATTGACGCCCATATTCTTAAAGGCGGAACCTATAAAAACGGGCACGAACTTTCTCGTCAACACCCCTTCCCTCAAACCCTTTTTAAGCTCATCGACTGAAAGCTCCTCACCCTCGAGGTACCTTTCCATGAGGTTGTCATCGGCCTCAACGATAGACTCTACCATCCGCTCCCTCATCTTTGCGGACTCTTCGGCGAGCTCATCGGGAACGGCCCCTTTGGAGAAACCGCCTGAGGCGTCGTCCTTGTAAATATACGCGTTCATGGTAAAAAGGTCGACTACACCTTTAAAATTATCGCCTTCGCCAATGGGCAGCTGCATGGGGACGCCCCTCGTCTTCAAGACCTTTTCCATGTCGTCAACGGCCCTTAAAAAATTCGCCCTCTCGCGGTCCATCTTGTTTACAAAGACTATCCTTGAGACCTCGAAGTCGTCGGCGTACCGCCATATCCTCTCTGTCTGGGCCTTGACGCCGGAGATGGCGCTAAGCATCACCACCGCGCCGCCGACGACCCTCAATGAGCTCTTCGTCTCGTTCAAAAAATTCGAATACCCCGGGGTGTCTATAATATTAACGTTATGGCCCGCCCAATTATAATGGTGCACCGCAGAAGAGATGCTTATCTTCCTTTTCTGCTCCTCTGGTTCGAAGTCCATAACAGATGTGCCCCTGTCAACGCTCCCGAGCCTCTCGGTCGCCCCGGCGTTATAAAGGATTGCCTCTGAGAGCGTTGTCTTACCCGCCCCGCCGTGCGCTATTACAGCGATGTTTCTCTTTTTATTGATTTCACCATCCACGCCGCCCCTCCTTGATTTTTTTGGACCTTTAACGTGCGCCCTCGCCGCCGCGATATTCTACGGCTTGAATCTTTTAAAAAGCCTTGGTATAGTCCTCCTGAAGAGAATACCGAGAATTTTATTTACGGGATTGGACCTGTCCACTGACGAAATAACAGAACCCTTCCTCACGCCCAGCTCAGCCAACAGCCTGTTCAGTTCATCGTTTTGGGGTTCGAAGTTCAAACCCTTTTTAAAGACATTTGCCGCGCCCTTCTTGTTGCCCGATGACATATAAACCTTGCCCAGATTAAGATAGAACTCGGCCTTATAAAATTCTTTTTTAATGGCCATAGTGCAGAGTTCGAGGCCGAGACCTACTTCACCTCCCCGGATGGCCTTTAAGAGCCCGAAATAAGACATATAGTAGGGATTTTTTTTGTCTTCCCTGTACGCCTTGCCGAAGGCCCTCAGGGCCCTGTCAAAATGTTCGTCCTTTAAAAAACGTTTTCCCTGGACGAAATGGTGTTCAGATCCCTTGTCCGTCATTAAAATGTCCCTTCGCTGAGTATTTTTAAACCCTTAAGGGTGAGCAGTTCATCGGTCTCTTTTATGAATTCCGACTCCCCCTTCAAGAGGCCCGAATTTCCCCCGGTGGCTATGACCTTCGGCTCGCCCCCGGCCTCGGCTATCATCTTTTTTATTATACCGTCAACGAGGCCGGTAAAGCCATAAAATATCCCCGAGCGCATGCTCTCAACGGTATTCTTTCCCACAACCCTGGCGGGCCTCGCTACCTCCACCCCCGGCAGTTTCGAGGCCCTCTTTGTAAGGGCCTCCACGGATACGCCTATGCCCGGCGCTATCGCCCCCCCGGCGTACTCGCCCTTGCCGGTAATATAGTCGACGGTTATGGCGGTGCCGAAATCCACTATTATAACCGGGCTCCTGTATATACTGTATGCGGCGACGGCGTTGGTTATCCTGTCCGCGCCGACCTCAGAGGGGTTATCAGTAATTACGGGCATGGGAGGAGGTATTTCCTCACCGACAAACCTCATCGTCCTTCCCGTCAATTCTTTAACGGCCTCCCTGAAGGCCCCGTTGACCCCGGGCACGACAGAGCAGGCGGCTACGTCACTGAAGCTTACGGCCTCGAGGCCGGCGGCGAAGAGAAGTTCCCTTAAAAACGCGCTATATTCCCCAATGGACCTTTCTTTAAAGGTGGGAACCCTCCAGTGCACTTTAAGCCCAGGGCCGCTGTAGACCCCCAGGACCGTATCGGTATTTCCTATATCAATGACAAGGATCATGGGCATTCTTATGTACGTGAACTTGACCGGCCCCTCAAAGACTTTTCCGCCTTACCATCTCCACGTCGCCGGCCAGCACCTTTTCAACGCCCCCAGAGGCCCTCCTTACAAGGAGCGCGCCCGTTGAGTCCACCCCCATGCATATCCCCTCAATAGTGTCGTTCAGGCCGGTCACCCTCACCGGCTTACCCTCGGAGGCAAAAAGGCCCTTCCAGGCTCCGAGTACCGGCGGGAGGCCTTCCGTCAGATATATCTTATACCATTTCTCAAAGGAGTAAAAAAGAGAGAGAGCGAACTCCGTCCTTGATACCTCCCCGCCGGCACTATCCCTTAATGAGGTGGCGACTGCCTTAAGGGAATCCGGCAAAAGGTTCTTTGTCATATTGACATTCACCCCTATTCCAACAACGATAAAATTAATCCTCTCCGGTTCCGTATCCATCTCCGTGAGGATTCCGGCCACCTTCCTTGAACCGATGAGCACGTCATTGGGCCATTTTACGACGGGGCTTGACGGGACGAAAGCGGCTATAGCCTCACTGGCCGTCACTGCCGCAAGGAGCGTTATCCCCTGGGCTTCATAGGGGGCGAGGTTCGGCCGTATTATAATCGACGCGTAAAGGTTTACCCCGGCAGGAGACTCCCATATGCGCCCCAGCCTGCCCTTGCCGGAGGTCTGGGTTTCGGCTATTACCACGGCGCCTTCCGGCTCGCCGCTGCGTCCCAGTTCAAAGGCCCTGGTATTGGTGGAATCCAGGCTGTCGTAAAAAAATATTTTTTTGCCTATAGTCTCAGAGGCCAGACCGGCCGTCAGGGAGACGGCGTTGAAGGGGTCGGCGGAGCCGGTCTTAGCTTCGAGCCTGTAACCCTTTGATGGTACCGATTCTATGGCGAAACCCATCTTCTTAAGACCCTTTATCTGCTTCCATACCGCCGTCCTCGATATGGAGAGGGTCCGGCTCAAAGACTCGCCGGAGACGAAACCCGGGGGTGGGGCCGCGTTGAGGCGCCTTATAATCTCTACGGGGGAACTATCCTTTTCCTTCAATGCGCGTAACTTCCATGCTTATGTCTACGGCGGTTGCCGAATGGGTGAGCGCGCCCACGGAGATAAAATCAACTCCCGTCGCGGCGGCCCTTTTCACGTTATCAAGGGTAATGCCTCCGGAGACCTCCACAAGAGCCCTCTTATCTATAGCCTTCAAGGCCCTCTTTATCCTTTCAGGGGTCATGTTGTCGAGGAGGATTATATCGGCCCCGGCCTGGAGCGCTTCTTCCGTCTCTTTAAGGGTTGAGACCTCCACTTCAACGGCCGCCTCTTCCCTGTATTTTTTATTCGCCCTCTTTACGGCCTCGCCCACGCCCCCGGCGGCCTTTATGTGATTATCCTTTATCAGTACGGCGTCGAAGAGCCCGAAGCGGTGGTTATATCCTCCGCCCGTCTTTACGGCGTAACGTTCAAGCTTCCTCAGGCACGGGGTGGTCTTCCTCGTGTCCAGTATCCTGGCCTTTGAGGGTTTTACCCTTTTTACAAACTCACCGGTAAGGGTCGCTATCCCCGAAAGCCTTTGCAGGAAATTCAATGCCACCCTCTCGCCCGTCAGGAGCCTTCCAAGCCTTCCGCTGACCCGCGCTATGACGCTATTCTTCTTTACCCTGACCCCGTCTTTACATACGGCCTTGAAGACGGCGTTCCTGTCGAGGTTCCTAAATACCTTCTCGGCCACAAAAAGCCCGGCCACGATGAGGTCCTCTTTCGCCAGTATCTCTGCGGTGCCCCTGAGCCTCCGGTCCACCACCGCGGCGGTGGTTATATCACCGGGGCCCACGTCCTCGGCGAGGGCGGCCTTAACAAGTATCTCCGCGTAGCCGTAAAGCCCGGGGAATTTTTCCTTTTTTGATATGCTCCTTTTCGCGCCCTTCTTCATGCCTTCAATCTCCCCTGTCCTTTAGTTCATTGGAATAAGAACAGCGCCACGACTGCAAGCCGTCAGCCCGCCAGCCCCCTTATACGCTCAAGGCCCGCGGTGAGTTTGTCTCTCTTCTCAATAAGGGTTTTGAGCTTCCCCCTTTCCTTCTCCACGACCTCTGCCGGGGCCTTTGTCGTAAAGGCATCGTTGGAGAGTTTTTTGTCAAGCACCGTTTTCTCGGCCTCTATCTTTTCAAGCGCCTTATTTATCCGCTTCGCCTCCACCTCGAAGTCCACAAGCCCCTTTAGCGGCACAAAGACCTCAACCATAGAACCCCCGGCGCCGCCGGCAATGGCGGAGAGCGCGTCAGGGGGCCTTTCTCCCGACTCACTCACGATAAGCGTATTCACCTTCGCGAGCTCCCTTATATATTCCTCACCGCCCGAAATCGCCTGCCTTAGCGCACTGTCAGCGGAAAAACACACGCAATCCACCTGGAGAGAACCCGCAGCGTTCACATCGGTCCTTATGTTCCTCACGGCCCTTATAACATCCATGACCACGGCCATATCCGAGGCCTCCCTGTCATAGCGCGCACCCGGCACGGGGAAGGCCTCTTTCATAATACTCTCTCCCGCGCCGGGGAGCTTGGAATAAATCTCTTCGGTAATGAAGGGCATAAAGGGGTGGAGGAGTTTTAACGTGTCGCCGAGGACGCTTAAGAGGACGTACGTCGATGACGACTTTCTCTCGGGCCCCCTTTCGCCTCTCAGGTCCTTTTTGGAGAGCTCCACGTACCAGTCACATAGCTCGTGCCATACGAAGCCGTAAATGGTCCTCGCGGCGTCATCGAAATTGTATCCCTCAATGGCGTCGGTAGCCCCCTTTACGCAAACCGAAAGCCTCGTGAGGATCCACCTGTCGGGCGTGCTCAACTTAGACGGGTCGGGGGGGGGGCCGCTGTAGCCTTCGAGGTTCATAAGCGTAAAGCGGGCGAGGTTCCAGAGTTTGTTGCAAAAATTCCTGTACCCCTCCACCCTCTCTTCGGCAAGTTTAATGTCCCTGCCCTGCGCGGCGAGTACGGCGAGAGTGAACCTGAAGGCGTCCGTGCCGAACCTGTCCATCATGATGAGGGGGTCTATGACATTACCCTTGCTCTTGCTCATCTTCTGCCCATCGGAATCGCGTATAAGGGCGTGGATATAAACGTCCCTGAAGGGCGCGCCCCCCATGAACTTGAGCCCCATCATTATCATCCTCGCCACCCAGAAGAATATAATATCAAAACTCGTCGAGAGGACGGAGGTGGGATAAAACAGTTCAAGCTCCGGGGTTTTTTCGGGCCAGCCGAGAGTTGAAAAAGGCCACAGCGCCGATGAAAACCATGTGTCGAGAACGTCGGGGTCCTGCCGGATATTTTTGCTCCCGCACTCGGCGCAGGCCAAGGGGTCCAGCTTCGCCACCGTCGTATGGGAGCAGTCGGCGCAGTGCCATGCCGGTATCCTGTGGCCCCACCAGATCTGTCTCGATATGCACCAGTCACGGATGTTACGCATCCAGTCGAAGTAAAGGTTCTCCCAGTTCTTCGGCACAAACCGTATCTCCCCCTTCTCCACGGCCTCTATGGCCGGCCCCGCAAGGGGTTTTACATTTACGAACCACTGTTTCGACAGCCTCGGCTCGACGATGGTGGAGCACCTGTAGCATGAGCCGATAAAAAACTTGTAGTCCTCCACCTTCTCGAGGAGCCCCTTCTCCTTCAGCCCCTCTATGACCTTCACCCTCGCCGTAAAGCGGTCGAGTCCCTTAAACCCCCCGGCGTTCTCGTTCATACTACCATCTGGGTCCATTACGTTTATCATGGGCAGGGCGTGCCTTCCGGCCATATCGAAATCGTTAAAGTCGTGGGCGGGTGTTATCTTCACTGCGCCGGTGCCGAACTCCGTGCTTACCGACGGGTCTTCAATGACGGGGATCTCACGGTCCACAAAAGGCAGGACGACCTTTTTACCGATTACCCCCCTGTACCTCGCGTCCTCTGGGTTTATTGCTACGGCGGTGTCGCCGAGCATCGTCTCGGGTCGTGTTGTCGCCACGCTAAGGTGCGTGAGGGGCCCCGCCGGCTCCTTGAGAGGATACTTCATGTAATATAAACTTCCGTCTTTTTCCTCAAAGTTGACCTCGAGGTCCGAGAGCGCCGTTTGGCACCTGGTGCACCAGTTAATGATATAATCTCCCCGGTAGATAAGCCCTTCGTCATAAAGGGTTACAAAGACCTCCCTTACGGCCCTGGAAAGGCCCTCGTCCATCGTGAAGCGGAGCCTTGTCCAGTCGCAGGTGGCCCCCAGGCTTTTGAGCTGGCCCAGGATGGTTGAGCCGTACTTTTCCTTCCACTCCCAGACCCTCTCCACAAAACGCTGCCTGCCGAGGGCGTGCCGGTCAGTGCCTTCTCCGGCCAGGTCCCTTTCCACGACGTTTTGAGTGGCAATGCCCGCATGGTCTATGCCGGGCAGCCACAGGACGTTAAAACCTTTCATACGTTTGTATCTGGCGAGTATGTCCTGAAGGGTCGAGTTAAGGGCGTGTCCCACGTGGAGCGCCCCCGTGATGTTGGGTGGCGGAATGACCATGGAAAAAGACGGCTTATCCGAGTCCGTATCGGCGGTGGTCAGGCCCAGCGCGCTCCAGCGCTCCACCCATCTCTTCTCCACCTCCCCGGACTCATATCTTTTACCGAGGGTCTTGTTATCGCTATCACTCATCTCCATCCTTTCAGGCCCTCTTAAGAGGGATATCAAAAAAACAGGTGCGCGGGCCGGCGGCAAAAGCGGCCTTGAAGCCCCCCTTGGACTTGACACTGCCGGCAGGGACATCTTTTATACGGACATATAATTCCAAATCAATAAAATATAATGAAAACCGGCCGGAAGAACGGCCGCCAGGGTCATGGAAGGGTTTTTATTTACAGAACCGTTTTGCGGAAAAGAAGTTCATTGTGAAGAGCCGAACGCTTTAAACGAACAGATCCGTTACGGCTTAAGTTTCGTAAGGACCTCTCTCAACTTCTCTATCTCTTCAGCGACCATCTCGCGCGCAAGGCCCGGTACTAAGTCCCGCGCGATCTCTCCGACAACCTCTCTCGCCACCTTATCAACTATCTCCTCAACCTTTTCATCGGAAAGCGTTACACCGCCCTCAGCGGCGGCCCTCTTTTCTACTTCCTCCTCTTCCTCTGCCTTTTCCCCGGTAGCTTCAGGCTCTTCGGTAGCGGCCTCGCCCTCGCCGAAAAAGGCTTCTCCCTCCCGATCTTCTTCGGCCCGGGGCTCTTCAGCCCACCCTGTCTCTTCTTTAAGAGGCTCCTCACCGGCCGGGCCTGTAAAGCCCCCTTCCCGCTCATTCGCCGTATCAGGCTCGGCTCCGCCAAAAGGCTCTTTCTCAACGGTACCGCCCGCAAAAGGATTTTCTTCAAAACCTTCCACATCGAAGGCCGCTTCACCCTCGGCCTCGCCCGGGGCGGTCTCCATCTCCGGCGCCTCGGCGCTTATCACGTCAACCTCCTCCTCCCCCTCTCCGCGCTCAACAACAGGGGTCGAGGTAACTTTTTCTTCTCCGGCCTCTCCGCTTAAAAAAGCGCGGCCCTCGAAGACCTCGAGGTCGGGCAGTTCAGGGGTCTCTTCCGGGGCCGGCCCGGCCTCCGCGTCAGGGGCCTTTATAAAATCGCCCTCTCCCCATATACTCTCATCGGGCCCGGTCTCAGGGGCCCCGGTCTCAGGGGCGGTAGGCGGCGCCTCTTCACCAGGCTCCTCAGCCTCACTTACGGGAAACCTCTCCACAAGGCCGCGCACCTTATCCATGAGTTCTTTCGACTCAAAAGGCTTTACAATGTGGCCGTCGGCCTTTACCCTTTCAGCCTCCCCGGCGTCAAGGGGCTCGAATGTACCGGCAAGGAGAAGCACTGGAACCCCGGAGGTCTCAGGGGCGTTTTTTACAGCCTCGCATATCTCATAGCCGTTTTTCCCCGGGATGGCTACATCGGCCAGCACGATGTCCGGCTTCATTTCCCTCGCCTTATTCACCGCATCCTCACCGTTGTCCGCAATAGAGACGTCAAAGTCTTCGTCCGCGAAGGTAAGTTTTATAACCTTCTGAATGGTCATACTGTCATCTGCGAGGAGAATTTTTTTAGGCATGAAGGACCTCTTTTTACTATATTTATTTCTCCAAAATTAACATTTAATCATCGGGCAAGTCAAGGGCTTTTTACCCACGCATGAGATGAAAGGCGCTGTTTTTTAAGAAAAAATATTTTATTGCGCGCCTCGTTGACGAGCCCCCGCAATTCCAGCGCCCAACACGTCATTGTAGAGCCTGGCCCCGTTATGCTCAAGCACCGTCTCCACGTCCACGTCCGTAAAACTCCTGAAGGCCCTTTTCATAAGAGAGGCGTCCTCGGCGCTTCCGTCCCTCAAATACCAGAACTGCGCCATGTCGCCGTATAGTTTCAGCTCGGGATGGGTGTTCAGGTCCATCCCGGGAGGGCCGTTCCTGTAGAAAGTCTTGAAAAAGAGAATTTTTTTCCTGTCGCCCAGCGGTATCCAGCTCACATAGAGGGGGTCTCTCGCGGGCAGGAATTTTAATTCATACCTTACCGGCCTACCCCAGGACTTTAGCCCGTATACCCTGTCAAGGCCGGAGGTAATGGGAGCCGGCCCCCCGCCTATGACATAACTCATGTACATGGGGTTTCCCACGGTGCGGTGCAGCTCCGGCTCGGCCCCGGCGGGGCATAGATAGGGTTCGTTGGAGCGCTCGGCAAAGCATACCGGTATACGGCCGTCTCCGGGAAGCGGGACGTCTTTACCTATAACATAGCTTCTGAAATAATTATGCTCGGCGAGGAGGAGGATAATCGGTTTTTTCTCTTTATCAAGTATAACCTGCACGGAGCCGTGGATGTCGAGTTCGTGAAACCTCACCGGGTCGGCGAAGAGCCTCAAAAAAGACTCCTTTAAGAAACCTAGCTCCGCCGGCGCGCCGCTGAAGGGAAAGGCGAAGTTGTATTTCAATACTATTATCGGGAATTCCTTTATCCCCTTCAGGGTGCGGAACCTCGCCGTCTCCCTCAAAACCCTCCCGTAGCCCGTAGCCACGTAATCCCGGCACGCCGGTTTTTCGCATGGGAACAAGGGCCCCGTGTAGTCGAGATAGTATCTTCTGTCCCTCTCTATGCCCTTGAGAAACCCCCTTGACGGCGCCCTTTTTACCACCTCGCGGCCCCTCTCTAAATCCCTTACCACGGTCCTCGGAAGATAAAAGCCGTAAAAATCCACGGGCAGGAGTCCTTCGGGGGAGACGATAATTTTCGGCTTGAACCTTTCAAGGAGCCTTCTGTCCCCCTCTGTAACGGGGGTGCCGAAGTCTCCCGGGCTTTCGTCGGGGTATGTGAGTGCCACGAGCCACTTCTTCATGGCTTCCGACCACTCAGGGCCAGAGGCGCGCGGGAAACTCTTATGGAAAGGAAAAAATACTGCGAGGAATAAAAAAGTGAACAAGAGAGCAAATCTCTTACCACACCATATTTTGCAGGGGATAACCCTCAAGGCCTTCCTCTTTTTATCGCGGACATTGTAGGAGAGGGGCCGGTCTTCGATATAGTCCCGGGCAGGCGGTCAGCAACACCCCGTCTTGCAGTCCTCTTCTTCATAACCCGACTCCGCTCCCGGAGCGGAGTCGGGGCCAATAACGACAAAAGACCCCTTGTAGGGAGGTCTTCCAAGCTTTTCCGCCGTATCCGTACAGACCTCGACGGGTACTCCGATGGGGAACTCGTGTCCGTCGTCGTCGGAGACGGATTTATAGGGCCCCGTATAAATCGCCTTCTGTCCTGAATAGACGCACCTTTCGCTTTTTATAAACTTATATGCCCTGAAGGTTATGGAATAAAACCTTATACCCCCCGCCTCCCTGTAAAAGTCCTTTGAGAGAAGCCCCGCGCCGTGGAACCCGGCCTCAACGGCATGGTTTAAGAACTCATCCACGGTAAGGGCCCCTGAGATGCATTCTCCCCAGAGTTCCTTATCATCCCTCATCTCTTCGGGAACCTCTTTGTCGGAGACCACGTCGGAGATTACAAACCTGCCGCCGTCCTTCAATATCCTGAAAATTTCTCTGAATACAGGGCCCTTGTCCACGGTAAGGTTGATGACGCAGTTGGAGGTGACAAGGTCCACCGCGGCCGAAGGAGCGGGTATGGCTTCGAGAAAACCCTTATGGAACTCCATGTTATCGTAGCCGAGCCTCTCGGAGACCGCCTTTTTATTGCGGTTCGCCTTCTCGAGCATCTCGTCGGTCATGTCCACGCCTATGACCCTGCCTGAAGGTCCGGCCAACCTTGCCGCGATAAAACAGTCTATGCCGCCGCCCGAGCCGAGGTCGAGCATCGTCTCGCCGTGCCTTATCCCGGCGAGCGTAACGGGGCTACCGCACCCGTAGGAGACGTCGAGGACCTCTTCGGGTATATGGTCTGTCTCCACACCGTCATAGATCGTCGGACAGCAGAGCCCTGGCTGCGGCTGAACGGCCGCCCCGCCGTAAAAGGATTTCACGTCCTCTCTCGATACGCCGCAGCACGATGTGTTGGAACAACTGAGCCCCTCTTCAACGCAGGTGTAACAGGCCTGTGAGGCGAGATCGCAGGCGCCGAGGCCTTCGGAGATGGTCTTGCCGAGCCTAGCCCCGGGGTCGTCAATAAGTATGGGGCAGGCGAATACGCCCTCGGAGGTCACCATACGGGCGTAAGAGCACTGCAGGGTATTTATGGGAAAATCCTTTAAAGACTCCGCCGTCACCATTTCCTTATCCTTGTAGGGCCCGTAATTTTTCTCGGCCCTCCCGATGTGTATAAGGGGCAGGGTCTTTATCTGAGGGTCCTTCGAGCCGAGCCCCTTGAGCCACTTCGTAAAATCTTCAGGACCGGCGAAGCGCGCGGTCCCGCCCCCGCTTACCCCGCCCTCTGTTATGGTGATGATGGGCTCGAAGCCGGCGTCTATAAGATTTTTTACGCCCGCCGCCGCCCGTCTGAAGGCGCCGCCGCCCCTGATCTTATCGTTCTCTTCCTCGGACGTACTCTCCATACTCACCCTGAAGGCAAGTTTTTTCCGCGCCCGGCCGGCGATATTCTTAACCCTTAAAGCGGCTTTTTCGGCAACAAGGGTGGCGTTGGTCAGGACGGTAACGTCGGCGAGCCTCAAGGCGTCCTCTATTATATAGGGAAGTTCGGGGTTTAAAAAAGGCTCCCCCCCTGTAAGATAAATCTCCTTAACGCCAAGCTCCTTCGCCTCCTCAAGATAACCCTTTATCCTCTCACGGGAGAGTATGGTGTGGCGTCTGACACCGGGCCCGCAGCTAATAAAACAATGCGTGCATTTAAGGTTACACTCTGTGCCGGAGACCTGGAACCATAGCGTGGAAAGGCTGGTGAGCGGCACCCTGGCCGTGGTAATCTGCTGAATACTCATCTATATATCCCCTTTTTATCCTGATTTTTTATATAAAGTTTTTAATCAAAGGCGTTTTTTAAGTAAACAAGGCAATTTTTATAAGACATATTCTCCCAACTATCCCGCCAAAATTATGTAATGGGGCTTACATTTTTATATATCGAAATTCACTGCCACTTACAAGGGATTTATAAAGGCGCGGCTAACGGGTCTTAAGCCTATAAAAGAAGGCACATAAAGGGGGAAGGGCGGGGCTTGGAGTGTGGGCATAGAACGGGGGGGGCCGTAGCGGCCCCCCCCGTTTAGGGACGTCGCCGGTTCAATCTTCTTCTATAACTGTGAGGAGGTCTCTTTTGTGCTCCTCCTCCATGATGAGTATATCCTCAAGGGTCCGCCTCAGGCCGTATTCCTTCAACTCCTCGGCCTGCTCTATCCGCAACCTGTACCTCCTGATGGCGTCCTCCTCTCCGGCGAGGTCCTGGCGGAGCATCTCGAGGCTCTTCTCCGAGACGCTCCTCTTTTCCACCTCGACGGTGGGCACACCGCCCAGGAAATTAATCTGGTCCGAGAGGGAGACGGCGTGCATCATCTCTTCCTGCGAGTGTATGAGGAGTTCCTTCTGTATGGAGTCGTACTTCGCCCCTGTGATTACCGCGGCGTGCTGGACGTACTGGACAGCGGCGGCGTACTCCCATTCGAGGTCTTTATTCAACAACTCAAGCATCTTTTCCTTTGTGATAGCCATAGGTCGCCCCCCTGATATTTTTGATTGTTTACCGCCCCACGATTTTACCTGACTCAGGCCCTTTTTCCCGAAAAACCCGTTACTTGTCCCCCTCCGGGAAAGAGGTGGTGCGCATATAAAATTTTATTTAAGTCTATCAAGAAAAGGGGAAATGTCAAAGGGGGGGGTGATGGGCCTCGCTCCACGACCCACTCGATGCCCCCCTTTATTAAAGGGGGGT
>JBHHVI010000024.1:0-27570 GCA_046754225.1 Thermodesulfobacteriota bacterium
GGGGCGGCCTCCTTTACGGGGGCCTCAGGCGCCTCTTCCACCGGTGCGGGTGTCTCCGCCTCTGCGGGAGCCGCTTCTTTACTTTCCACCTTTACCGTCTGGTAACGGAGGACATCCTCGTTGAACTTAAAAAGTCTCTCTATGGCCTTTACCGAGGCGGGGCTCCCGGAATAATCGAAGAGCACGTAATACCCCTCGTGCTTCTTCTCTATGGGATAGGCGAGCCTTTTACGCCCCCACTCGTCCACCCTGTCCACACGCCCGCCACCTCCATCGATGGCCGCGCCGGCGCTTTTGATTATACCCTTGAGGTCCGCCTCGCCCACCTCTGGTTTTACGATAACGACAGTCTCGTAGTTCCTTTCCATCTTACCTCCTTCTGGGTCCCCGCCCTGGGGCGGGTTTGTCCTGATTTTACAGGACAAGGATTTTTAGTTAATGGCAATAAAAGCTTCTCTACCCCGCGGGGCGTCCGTTGTAGGCCCCGCCTTAGGCGGGTAATTCTCCATGAGAGAAATACAGGGGAGAATTTCAGGTTCCTCAAAACCCTGGCCGGCCCCTTAAAGGCGTTTCGAGATTTATGAGAATATTGATTTATACTATTTCTCGCCGAGCAAATCAAGATATTTCTCGCGTAAAAGGCGATGGCGCCGCATTAAAAGACCCACTGGAAAATCAGGTTCCGCCCTCGAGGGAGACCTTCTCTTTACCATGAAAGAGTTCCCTGTGTTTCGCGAGGTAGTAGACTATTACGGAGTTGGCTACAAGCACCCATACCCTGGTGTATGAAAATTTTATGACCACTTCATAAAACTCGAAGGGTATGAGGGCCGACGTGCCGATAACGGTGAGCCATTCGCCCCAGCGCCGCGCGTTATAGAGGCCGTAAGACTCTATGAGGTTCAATACACCGAAAAGGAGTATCACGAGCGTGGCCCCCACGACAACATGGGTTTCAACCATGCCTGCGCGTGTAATGATGAAGTCCAGTATGAAGCTCTCTGGATTAAGGCTGAGCCACCTGGCGACATGAGTAAATATCACACCGAGATTTTTTTCAGTAAGCCTTAAAAAGGTAATGGATACAATAAGTTCCCCGGTACCCATAAGGACCTTGTAGAGGATTATCAGCCTTAAAAAGAGGGGGCTCTTTTTCATGGACATTCCTGGAATACGGGCCTTACGGCCAGGCCCTTCTTCTCAAGGTACCTCTTCGTCTCCTCAATGGTAAAGGTTCCGAAGTGGAAGATGGAGGCCGCGAGGGCGGCGTCGGCCATTCCGCTCCTGAAGGCCTCATAGATATGGGCGAGGGTCCCGGCGCCCCCCGAGGCTATTACAGGGACTCCCACAGCCTCTGAGACCGCCCTCGTGAGTTCAAGGTCGTAACCGTCCTTTGTCCCGTCCCGGTCCATGCTTGTAAGGAGTATCTCTCCGGCGCCGAGCCCCTCAACCCTTTTCGCCCACCCTACGGCGTCTATGCCCCTGGGCTTTCTGCCTCCGTGGGTATAGACCTCCCAGCCTGACCCCTGTCCTGCGGCGCCGCTCCTCTTGGCGTCTATGGCCACGACTATGCACTGGCTCCCGAAGCGCTCCGAGGCCTTCCTTACGAACTCCGGGTCTTCCACGGCGCTCGTATTGATGGAGACCTTGTCTGTGCCCGCCCTCAAAAGTTCCCTTATATCTTCTATGGTCCTTATTCCACCGCCCACTGTTAGGGGCATGAAGACCTCTGAGGCCGTCCTTTCCACCACATCGAGTATGGTGGGGCGTGCCTCATGAGAGGCCGTTATGTCGAGAAAGACCAGTTCGTCGGCGCCCTGATCTTCATAGGCCTTTGCCGAGTCCACGGGGTCTCCGGCGTCCCTCAATTCAACGAAACTGACGCCTTTGACGACACGGCCGTCCTTTACGTCAAGGCACGGTATTATCCGTTTTGTAAGCATTTTTAGTTACGCCTTCTTTTGTCAGGCAATAAAAGGGAACTATACCGGCCATTAAGCCCTAAAGCCCTCTGGCGGTCTCTATAGCCTCCTTTAAATCGACGGCTCCGGCATAGAGGGCCTTGCCTATTATTATGCCTTCAATCTTTTTACCCGCGTAAGACCTGATGTCATCGATGCAAGATATACCGCCCGAGGCTATCACGGGGATATTTACCGACCGGGCCAGGGCCTCGGTAGCCACGACGTTTGGCCCCGTAAGGGTCCCGTCCCTTGAGATGTCCGTGTAGATTAGAGCGGCCACCCCCGCGCCCTCGAGCCTCGCCGCAAGGTCGGCGGCGCGCTGCTCCGTCACGTCGGTCCACCCTTTTATGGCCACGAGGCCGTCTTTCGCGTCTATGCCCACGGCGACCCTTCCGGGGTTCTTCCCCGCCAGCCCCTTGACAAATTCCGGGTCCCTCAGAGCCACCGTCCCTATTATAACCCTCTTTACCCCCGGTAGACCGAGGTAACGCTCAGCAACAGATAAGTCCCTGATGCCGCCTCCCACCTGAAGGGGGACTCCTACGGCCCCGGTAATACCCTTTATCAGGTCGAAGTTCACGGGGCGTCCCTCAAAGGCGCCGTCGAGGTCCACGACGTGGATAAGCTCCGCGCCGTTCCGGGCCCATTTAAGGGCCGCCTGAAGAGGGTCTTCCGAGTAGACTGTTACGGCGTCGGCCTTGCCCTGAATAAGGCGCACGCACCTGCCATCTTTTATATCTACGGCGGGGATTATAACCAAGATTATTACACCTTTCTCTTCTATTAACAGCCTTAAGGCAAGGCCCTTCGCCGGCGGGAAGACGGCAAGGCCGTTACATTACCAAAGAAACCACGCCCAGGAAGGACGGAGCCGGCCTGGACTTGAAAGACGCCAAACTCAGAGGAGCGAACTCAGCGAAGCGCACTAAAATTCTTCAGCACCTTGAGGCCCGCCTTCTGGCTCTTTTCAGGGTGGAACTGGCAGGCCATTATATTATCCTTCTCTATGCCGCTCGTAAACCGAACCCCGTACTCCGTACTGGTGAGCGTCACGCCTTCGGCATCGGGAACGGCGTAATAGGAATGGACGAAGTAGAAAAAAGAGCCGTCGGGCACACCTTTAAGGAGCGCCGACTCCTTCTCCACCTTTATGTCATTCCATCCCATGTGGGGCACCTTCAGGTGTTCATTCCCCTCACGCATTTGAGAGGGAAAGCGGGCGCACCGGCCCTTTATCAAACCGAGGCCATTAAAGCGTCCGAATTCCGAGCTCTCCTCAAAGAGGAGCTGCAGGCCCAGGCATATTCCAAGAAAGGGTTTTCCCGATTCTATACTCTTCACAACGGGCTCTATTAGATCGAAGGCCTCGAGGTTACGCATACAGTCCCTGAAGGCGCCGACGCCCGGCAAGACCACGTGGCTCGCGTCCATAATAGTCTCGGCGCTCCGGGTGACGACCACGTCGGCTCCCACCCTTTCAAGGGCCCTGGACACGCTCCGGAGGTTACCCATATCATAATCCACCACGGCAATCATCTCTGCTCCTACAGCTTCCCCTTTGTGGACATTACTCCCTTTATCCGGCCGTCCTTCTCCACCGCCGAGGAGAGGGCGCGGCCAAGGGCCTTGAAGATGGACTCAAGGGAGTGGTGTATATCACGGCCGTAGTAGAGCGTAACGTGCAGGTCTATTCCGGCGCTGTTACTGAGGGCCTTTAAAAACTCCACGGCGAGGTCGATGTCAAAGGTCTCCATCACCTCACCTTTATCGGTGGAGGAGAAGACCCTTTTAGTGAGGGAGCGCGACTCGTCGGTGGTATTGATCTTCAAGTAGGGTCTTCCGCTGAGATCGAGGACAACACTGGAGAGGGAATCCATCATGGGCACGGTGGCGCTGGCGCACCTTCTTATTCCGGATTTGCCGCCAAGGGCCTTTTTAAGGGCCTCCCCGAGGCTTAGCCCCACGTCCTCAACGGTGTGATGGAAGTCCACGTCCACGTCGCCCGAGGCCTTTACCTTGAGGTCAAAGAGGCCGTGGCGGGCAAGATTGGTAAGCATGTGGCTTAAAAACGGTATAGGGGTCTTGATATCAACCCTGCCGCTCCCGTCGAGGTCTATTTCAACGGAAATATCCGTCTCCGTCGTCTTTCTCTTTACCTTTGCTTTACGTGCCATTGAACCACTCCGCTTCTCTTGCGTTTTAGTTGACATTCAAATACGCTTCTTTACGCTCGCCGCGTGGGCCGTGAGACCTTCAATACGCGCGAACCTCTCGATATCCGGGCCGAGGGCCTTTATCCCCTTCTCCGAGAAACCCATTACGCTCGTCTTCTTTATAAAATCATCCACTCCAAGCGGCGATGAAAAGCGCGCCGTGCCACCAGTTGGCAGCGTGTGGTTGGGCCCCGCCATGTAGTCTCCGGCGGCCTCGGGTGTATTCCTTCCGAGAAATACCGCGCCCGCGTTCCTGATGCTCCCGAGAAGTTCAAAGGGGTTTTCCACAAAGAGTTCGAGATGCTCGGGGGCTATCTCATTGGAGAGGCGGGTAGCTTCTGCGAGGTCCTTTACCGTTATTATGGCCCCGTAGTCTGATATGGAACTTTCGGCGATCCTCCGCCTCTTCAATGGTTTTATCCTCTCAAGCTGCCTTTGGACCTCTTTTTTAACGGCGAGGGCGGTCTTTCTCGAAGTGGTAATAATGACGCTCGAAGCGAGCTCGTCATGCTCGGCCTGGCCGAGGAGGTCTGAGGCCATCCAGGACGCGTCCCCCGTGCCGTCGTTAATTATAAGTATCTCGCTCGGGCCCGCCACCATATCTATGTCGACAACGCCGTATACAAGCCTCTTTGCCGTGGCCACATAGATGTTTCCCGGCCCTGTAATCTTATCCACCCCGGGCACCGTCGCCGTGCCGTAGGCAAAGGCCCCCACTGCCTGCGCTCCGCCGATCCTGTATACCCTGTCGACGCCCGCGACCGCCGCCGCGGCGAGTACCGTCGGGCTGATGCCGCCGGGGCCCGGGGGCGTGGTCATAAAGACCTCTTTAACACCCGCCACACGGGCCGGTATGGCGTTCATAAGGACGGTGGAGGGGTAAGAGGCCTTTCCGCCCGGAACGTACAGGGCGACCCTCTCAAGGGGTGTTATTCTCGTGCCGAGGAGCGTCCCGTCCTCCTCGGTAAAGAACCACGAATTCCTTAACTGTCTCCTGTGAAAGGCCTCTATCCGGCTGGCGGCGAGTTCAAGGAGCTTTTTGTCCCTTTTGGATACCTTTTTGAGGGCGCTCTTTATCTCGCTTTCACTGACCCTGAAACCTCCCCTTATATCCACGCCGTCGAATTTTTTCGTGTAACCCCTTACGGCCCGGTCCCCGCCGGTCTTAACGCCGCTGAGTATCTCTTTTACGGACTCCTCAACAGGGCCGGCCGCACCTTCGCCCCTTTCCAGAATACGCCTGAAAAAGCCTGAAAATCCTTTCGCCTTTGAATCTATTATCTTCATCTTCTTAACGTGAGTTTGCCTTTCAGCCCCGCTTTACAGCCGAGGCAAGCCTTTCCACAAGCTCCTTTACCCTCCTGGGTTTTGTCTTGAGGCTCGCTCTGTTGCATACGAGCTTGGAGGTTACGGCCATGATATCCTCCACCTCCACGAGGCCGTTCTTCTTAAGGGTCTCACCTGTCTCAACAAGGTCCACTATCCTTTCGGAAAGGCCCAGCAGAGGCGCCAACTCTATGGAGCCGTAGAGTTTTATTATCTCCACCTGAATACCCTTATTTAAAAAATGGTTCATCGTTATCTTGGGGTATTTGGTCGCCACCCTGATATGCGTCCAGTGTCCGGGGTTATCCTTCGAGCCCATCCCGGCCGGCTCCGCCACTACCATCCTGCATGCCCCTATACCGAGGTCAAGGGGCTCATAGAGGTCCCTTTCCTGCTCCATCAAGATGTCTTTGCCGGCTATGCCCATGTCTGCGGCCCCGTACTCCACGTAAGTGGGAACGTCCTGGCTCCTTATGACCATGAACCTCAGTCCCTCTTCTCTGTTCTCGGCGAGGAGTTTGCGCCTGTCTCTCAATATGGCGCTGAAGTCCACGCCCGCGGCCTTAAAGACCTCTATCGCCTCCTTCATTATGCGTCCCTTGGGAAGCGCGATGGTCAGGATCTCCCTGCTGTTTTTTATCATTACCTCTTTTACTCCTCAATCCTTTTAATACGGGCACCGAGATTTTTCAACTTCTCCTCTATCCTGTCGTAACCCCGGTCGAGATGGTATATCCTCGATATCTCCGTGGTGCCCGACGCCACAAGCCCGGCCAGCACAAGTGATGCGCTCGCCCTCAAGTCCGTGGCCATGAGGGGCGCGCCGCTGAGTCCCCGTACGCCTCGCACAATCGCGGACCTTCCGTCCACCCTTATATCGGCCCCCATCCTCTTAAGTTCCCCGGCGTGCATGAACCTGTTCTCGAAGACCGTCTCCCTTATAACGCTCAAGCCCCCGGCTATGGTCATCATGGCCATTATCTGCGCCTGCATGTCCGTGGGAAACCCCGGATACGGCATTGTCCTTATATCGACGCTCTTAACGGGAAAATCCCCCACCACCCTGACCCCTTCATCCTCTTCTTCTATGCCGGCGCCCGCCTCCTTGAGCTTGATTATAAGGGCATCGAGGTAACGAGCGGGACAGTTCTTTATCAGGACGTTGCCTTTTGTCATGGCTGAAGCGACCATGAAGGTGCCGGCCTCTATCCTGTCCGGTATAACCTCTACCGTGGTGGGCTTCAGGCCTTCAACGCCGTCTATCACCAGGGTGTCTGTGCCCGCCCCGCTAATCCGCGCGCCCATCCTGTTAAGCGTCTCGGCGAGGAAGGCGACTTCGGGCTCGAGAGCGGCGTTCTCCAGGACTGTTTGTCCCTCGGCAGTGACGGCGGCGAGCATGAGGTTCTCGGTGCCCGTCACCGTAGGCGAGTCGAGGTATATCCTCTCCCCTCTGAGTCTTTCGGCCCCGGCGACGATATAGCCGCGGTCAATATCCACCCCGGCCCCCATCTTCTCAAGCCCCTTGAGATGAAGGTTCACCGGCCTCGCCCCTATGGCGCAACCTCCCGGAAGCGAGACCCTTGCCCGTTTAAACCGCGCCAGAAGAGGGCCCAGGACAAGTATTGAGGCGCGCATGGTCTTTACAAGCTCATAAGGCGCGAAGGGCTCTTTTACCTCTCTTGTCCTTATCCTGAGGACCCCGCTCCCGGTATCGCACTCCACCTCGGAGCCGAGATGTGTGAGGAGTCTTTTAAAGGTCTCTATGTCCCGCAGACGCGGTACGTTTGTAATGGTAACCCAGTCGTCAACGAGCAGAGCGGCCGCCATGAGGGGGAGCACGGCGTTCTTGGCGCCGCATACCCGGACCTCGCCTACGAGCCTGTCCCCACCCTCGATAATTATTTTATCCATTTTACATTACGGCGCCCCCGCCACTTACCGGGGGCTTTATACAGGCTCCGCCGGCTCGGACGCCTTGAGCGCCTCGGTCTGGTAATAAACGATAATATTGTCCGTAAGCTCTGTCAAGTCGCCGTCGAGTACTTCTGTTAATTTGTAAAGGGTGAGACCGATCCTGTGGTCTGTAACCCTGTTCTGCGGGAAATTATAGGTCCTTATCTTCTCGCTCCTGTCACCGGTACCCACCTGAGTTTTCCTGTCAAGTGCGATTCTTTTCTGTTGTTCCTGCGTCTTGATGTCGAGGACCCGGGCCATCAAGATCTTCATCGCCTTAGCCCTGTTCTTATGCTGGCTCTTCTCGTCCTGGCACGAAACCACCACGCCCGAGGGAAAATGGGTGATACGGACGGCCGTCTCAACCTTATTCACGTTCTGTCCTCCGTGTCCGCCGGCCCTGAAGGTGTCGACCCTGAGATCATCGGTATTTATATCGACCTCCACTTCCTCGGCCTCGGGCAGCACCGCCACCGTCACAGTCGAGGTATGACGCCTGCCCGAGGCCTCCGTCTCCGGCACCCTCTGTACCCTGTGCACCCCGCTTTCGTATTTAAGCTTGGAGTAAGCGCCGCGCCCCTCTATCATGGCTATTATCTCCTTCAGGCCGCTCGTGCCCGTGGGGCTTGAGCTCAACACGTCCACCTTCCAGCCCGCCCTCTCGGCGAACCTCGAATACATCCTGAAGAGTTCCGCGGCGAAGAGCGCCGACTCTTCACCTCCCGCTCCGGCCCTTATCTCTACGATGACGTTCTTTTCATCATTGGGGTCCCTGGGCAGGAGCATTATCTTGAGCTTCCTTAAGAGTTTATCTTCCCTCGCTTCGAGAAGCGGAATCTCCTCCTTGGCGAGCTCACGGAGCTCCTCGTCCTTGCCGGACAGGGCCTCTTTATATTCTACGACTTCCCTTTCAACTTCATTTACCGACCTTATCGCCTCAACGAAGGGGGTCAAAGATGAATGCTCCCTGGCGTACTTCTGATACAACTCCTGATTGGAGACTATCTCAGGGGTGGAGAGAAGCTCCGCGAGCTCCATGTATCTCTTTTCTATCTCTTTAAGCCGCTCTTTAATCATATTCCGCTATCGCCCCCGAGGTTCTGTTATAACCTTGCCGCACATTAAGGGGTGAAAAAACTCAAAAAAAACTTTAAAGGATTTTTAACAGGAAAAAGAGGCCTGCGCTAAAGACGCGGGCTATAGACTCTTGAACTTCTTCCTTATCTCGTCGGGCCTTCCGCAGGTCATCTTGCCCTCGCTGCAGGGGCCCTTGACGCAGGCAGGCCCTGAGTCCATGAATATGAAAGGCGCCTTCTCTTTGGCGAGCACCACCATCTTCGTGGCCATCCCCCTTATCTCCCACTGAGCCCTCTCGCAGCACCTGAGCCTGAAGAAATGCAACAGCTCTCTCGCGTTCATGGTGACTATTATCTTGGTGCAGGCGGCGTTGGGCAGGAGGTACCTCGCGTCCTCTGCTGGCACCCCGGCCTCGACAAATTCCTTATAGAGCGCGTAGGCTACGGCGAGGGCCTCTTCAAAACGCGTCTTCATCCCGGCGTCCCCTGCGATAGACGCCGGGGTGACGTACTCCGGGCGCTCCAACTTTACATAGCGCTGGCTCTGCTGAGAGTACGACGCAAGGCGGTGACGCACCAGCTGGTGGGACGCCGCCCTTGAGATGCCCTCGATGCCGAAGGTAAATGAGGCGTGTTCGAGGACGGAGAGGTGCCCCATCTTTATAATCTTTCCGAGGAATTTTTCTATTGAGATGTTCTTTACCCTGCCGTCGAGCTCCTCTATGGTGGAATCGGAGTAACAGAGTCTCGCGGCCAGAGCGACTGTCTTTTCAGGCCCGGGGGTGAAGTTGAGGAGAGTTACCTTCAAAGCGCCCCCTCATTCAAGATTTATTCTTTCTGTACCTTTTCTCGAACTTTTCAATCTTGCCCGCGGTGTCTACGAGTTTCTGGGTCCCCGTATAAAAGGGGTGGCAGGCGGAACATATCTCAACGGATATATCCTTCTTTGTGGAACGGGTCTGTATCACATTGCCGCACACACAATGGATCGCCGTCTCGTCATAAACGGGATGAATGCCTTCCTTCATATCAAAAAATCCTCCTTTTTTATCAATCAAATCACTAACATAAAAGCCCGGGATGGCCTGGGCCCTTATTCGAGCCCCCTGGGCCGCCCTTTAAATCCATTTAATCCAAAAAAACAACCGGTTACAAAAGGGCGCCGTCCCCTCTCCGGCATAGCCGCAAACTTTGAATACATAATAATAACAACTATGAATTATCTGTGCAAGGGATTTTTTCCATGGCCGCTTTCGGGCGGCTCAAAACGGTTGATTTTTCACGCCCGATAAGTTATATTTGCAAATCAAGCCTTTAGAGGCCTATGCCTATGGGAAAAAACCCTTTAAAAAACAAAGAAACCCGCCTCAGGATCTCTCAACTCGCTACATTCAATGAAGTAGGAAAGGCCCTGACCTCGTCGCTCGATCTCAAGGAAATATTGCAGATCGTCATGGAGAAGATCCGGGTGCTCCTTCATCCGGGAAACTGGTCGCTCCTGCTTATGGACGAAGGGACGGGGGAGCTCAAATTTGAAATAGCCGTGGGGGCGGGCTCGGAAAAGATAAAAGGAATGAGGCTCAAACCCGGCAGAGGCATAGCCGGCTGGGTCGCAAGGGAGAAAAAGCCTCTGCTCGTGCCCGACGTGAAAAAAGACACCAGGTACTCGGCGGAGGTGGACTCAATAACGAACTTCAAAACCCGCTCGATAATCTGTGTTCCCCTCGTGGCGCGCGGGAGGTGCCTCGGTGTTATTGAGCTTCTAAACAGGCCTTCCAAAGACTCCTTCACCGAAGAAGACTTGACGCTCCTGACCACATTGGCCGACTACACGGCCATAGCCATTGAAAACGCCATATACTTCAAGAGGATACATGAACTCACCATAACCGATGACCTCACACACCTGTTTAACGCCCGCTATCTGCATATGCGCCTCGAGGACGAGGTCGAGAGGGCCCGGCGATTTCATTACGACCTCTCCATGCTCTTTATTGATCTCGATTATTTCAAAAAGGTAAATGACAGCTACGGCCACCTCTCAGGAAGCAAACTCCTTACAGAGGTCGCCCACCTCCTCAAGGGCGAAATAAGGAGCGTCGACATGGCCTTCAGGTACGGCGGGGATGAGTTCATCATCCTAATGCCGGAGACCTCCAAGAGAAACGCGAGGATAGTGGCCAACAAATTGAGAAAGTCCGTTAAAAAAACGGTATTCCTCAAGGACGAGGGCATAAACTGCAGGCTTACGGCGAGTTTCGGCGTAGCCTCCTTTCCAAAGGACGCGGAGAATAAAACAGACCTTATCCACATGGCCGATAACGCCATGTACAGGGTTAAGGACAAGAAGAGGGACGGAGTGGAGGTGGCGTAAACGCGCCGGTCAGGCAAGGGGCAAGGGGCCTCTAATGCAGAGATTAAAAATTATCGCCGTACCTGAAAGATGGAGTCGAGTCCGATGAAAAAAATCCTTCTAACAATGTTTTTGGCCGCCATTATCGGATGCAGCGCCGCGATAGTAAAGACGGAAGGGGTGAAGCTGGACCGGGATGAGATATCGAAGATAGAGGCGGGCGTCAGCACAAGAGCGGATGTAATAGATCTCCTCGGCGAACCATCCGACATTTACGTCGACGACGGCTATGAGAAGCTTATTTACCTTTTCAAAGAGAAAAAGACGCCCACTTATGTGGGCGGCCTTGTAGAGAGTGAACTTGGCGGAAGGACTACGACAAAGACCCTTGAAGTGGTTATTAAAGACGGCATCGCGACTTCCTACAAATTCAGGGTAGAGGCCGAAGAGTAAAAAATGGAGGGGGTTGTTTACGCCGGGGTGAGATGGGGGGGCGAGGGGGGAAACGATATAGGGCAGGTCCTCGAATAAAGTTGGTTGTATTAATTCGCGGCTTAAACCTTAAACGACGGTAGACTTGAAATTAAAAAGGGGCGGCGCCGAAAGGCGCCGCCCCTTTTCTCTGAATTATAACAGGCCTTAATCCGCCTTCTTCTTACCGGCGGGCTTTGCGCCGCCTTTTTTTTCGACGGAAGCCGCTTTGCCGGCCTTGTCCGGGGCTTTTTTAGCCGCTCCGGCGGACTTCTTTTCGGCCGTGGCCTTGGGCCTGCTCGTTGAGTCAGTAGATTTTTTCTTTGCCGGTGCGGCCTTCTTCTCTGGAGCCGCCTTCTTCTCCACAGCCGCCTTCTTCTCCGTAGCCGCCTTCTTCTCCGTAGCCGGCTTTTTCGGAGCCGCCGGTTTCACAGCAGGGGCGGTCTTCTTGGGGGCGGCGGACTTTACGCGCGCCTTGGCGCCGCCGGTCCGCTTTTTCGGGGCCGCCTTCTTTGCCTCCGCGCTAACGAGCTCTATGATGGACATGGGGGCGCTGTCGCCTGCGCGGCTGCCCACCTTCAATATCCTCGTGTAGCCGCCCTTTCTCTCCACATATCCCGGCGCCACCTCTGAAAAAAGCCTCGTCACCGCCGACTTGCTCCTCATAAAGGCCATGGCGCGGCGCCTGGAGGCGAGCGTGGCGGTTTTGCCGAGAGTTATCATCCTCTCGGCGTAACGCCTCAGGGCCTTGGCCTTGGGCGTGGTCGTCTTTATCCGGCCCTCCATAATAAGGGAATTCGTCATATTGGACATCATGCACTTTAGATGCGCCCCGGTCCTGCTGAACCTCTTTACGTCCCTGTTATGTCTCATATAATAAACACCTCAAGCGGATACTTTTTTTTCATGATGCATGCCGTCAAGTTCTTCTCTCGAGGGAAAGCCCTCTATCTGCATTCCGAAATCGAGGCCCATGGACCTCAATATCCCCTTTATCTCGTTAAGTGACTTCCTGCCGAAGTTTTTCGTTCTGAGCATCTCCTGCTCGGTCTTCTGCACCATTTCGCCTATATATTTTATATCGGCGTTTTTAAGACAATTCGCCGACCTTACGGAAAGTTCGAGTTCCTCTACGGTCTTGAAGAGGTTTTCGTTGAAGTCCTGCTTTACCTCTACCTGCTCTTCATGGATCTCCTCTTCCTCCTCCTCAAAGGTTATAAACAAGCTCATCTGGTCCTTGAGGATCTTCGCCGCCACGGCCACGGCCTCCTGAGGCTCTATGGCGCCGGTAGTCCACACCTCGAGGGTAAGTTTATCGTAATCGGTTCTCTGGCCCACCCTCGCGTGCGTAACATTGAAGTTTGAACGTATTACGGGCTGGAAGATGGCGTCTATGGGTATCATCCCTATGGGCATATCGGCCGGTTTATTCCTCTCGGAAGGCTGATAACCCTTTCCGTTATCTACGATAAGCTCGCAGGAGAATTTACCGTCCTTGGAAAGTGTCGCTATACGCTGGTCCGGGTTCAATAGCTCCATCGTGGAATCTGTTATGATGTCCGACGCGGTAATTTCCTTTTCGCCCTTCTCTTCTATCCTGAGCGTCTTCGGCCCCTCTCCGTGCATCTTGAGCTTTACGTTCTTAAGGTTCAGGACTATATCGGAGACGTCTTCCTTGACCCCGGGGATAGTGGAGAACTCATGAAGCACGCCGTCAAATTTTACCGCTGTTATGGCTGTGCCCTGAAGCGAAGAGAGGAGCACCCTCCTCAGGGAATTCCCGATGGAGACGCCAAAGCCTCTCTCCAGAGGCTCGGCGATGAATTTGCCGTAAGTGCCGGTAAGGGTCTCCTTTTCAACCTCGAGCTTTTTAGGTTTTACAAGGTCACGCCAATTTTTTTGCATTCTGCCCCCACATCATTTAAAAATACAGTTAAATAAAATTTTTTGCTTCAACAACCCCCTCATACGAATCCGGGGGTTACTTGGAATAAAGCTCGACAATGAGAAGTTCGTTCATCGGAAGCGTCACGTCGTCTCTGACGGGCTTTCTTAAGACCGTGCCCTTCAACTTTTCCGCATCGAGGCTCAGCCACTCGGGGATTCCGCGCCTTTCCATGGTCTTAAGGTTTTCAGCTATCTTAAGACTCTTTTTCTTTTTTTCCTGGACCTCCACCGTGTCGTCGGCCTTAAGGACGTATGACGGAATATTGACCTTCCTGCCGTTGACGGAAAAATGGCCGTGAGTCGTCATGAGGCGCGCCTCGGTCCTGTTGCCGGCGAAGCCGAGCCTGAAGACCACGTTGTCGAGCCTCCTCTCGAGGAGCGATATGAGGTTTCCGCCCGTTACGCCCTTCAACCTGTCGGCCTCCCTGAAGGTCTTTTTGAACTGCGCCTCCATGAGACCGTACACGCGCTTGACCTTCTGTTTTTCCCTCAACTGAAGCGCGTACTCGGAGATCTTGGACCTTGATTGACCGTGCTGGCCCGGAGCGTAGCTCTTCCTTTCGAAGGAACACTTGTCTGTGTAACAACGATCGGACTTGAAGAAGAGCTTCATCCCCTCACGCCTGCACTTCTTGCATACTGAACCTATATACCTCGCCAAAACTTTTTTCCTCCCTTTTTGTAGCCTGTAACGGTTTTCATTTTATAAAGACGGTCATGGCAAAAAAACCACCGTAAAAGAGCAACGATCAGACCCTTCTCCTCTTCGGCGGCCTGCAGCCGTTATGCGGCAAAGGCGTCACGTCCCTGATAAGCGTAATGGAAAAACCGGCGGCCTGAAGGGCCCTCAGAGCCGCCTCCCTGCCGGAGCCGGGGCCGTTCATGTAGACGTCAACGGTCCTCATGCCGAAGTCCATGGCCTTTTTAGCCGCCGTACTCGCCGCAATCTGCGCGGCAAAGGGCGTGCCCTTGCGGGAGCCCTTGAAACCCTGAGCGCCGCAGCTCGACCATGCTATGACATTTCCCATGGGGTCGGTAATGCTTATAATGGTATTGTTGAAAGTTGATTTTATATGGGCTATACCCTTGGATACAGTCCTCTTCACCTTTTTGGGATTGGCCATCTCCGCCTCCGGAATTTATTTTTTCCTCGCCGCCACGGAGCCCTTACGCGGGCCCTTCCTGGTCCTGGCGTTTGTGCTTGTCCTCTGCCCCCTTACGGGAAGGCCCTTTCTGTGCCTGAGCCCCCTGTAAGAACCTATATCCATGAGCATCTTTATATGCATGGAGACTTCCTTGCGGAGATCCCCCTCCACCTTGTATCCGCCGTCGATGGCCTTCCTTATGGCTCCGACCTGGGCCTCGGTAAGATCCGCTGTCTTTAAAGAAGGCTGTACACCCGAGGTCTCGAGAATCTTAGCCGAAAGGGACCTGCCTATGCCGTAGATCCTTGTAAGGGCTATCTCTATCCTCTTGTTTTTCGGTAGATCTACCCCTGATATCCTTGCCAACTCCATCCTCCTTGATTTGCTGTGTTTGCCGGCCCTTTCAACCTGTAACCCGTGCCGGACATATAACCGCCTCCAAGCGGCGAAAACCCGCTCAACCCTGCCTCTGCTTATGCTTCGGGTTTGAGCATACCACCCTCACCACGCCGTGGCGCTTTATTATTTTGCATTTCGTGCAAATCTTTTTTACGGAACTTCTTACCTTCATCAGAGCCTCTTTATGGATAAAAATTTAATATATCCCTTTATTTGAACTCTCTCCTGATCCAAAAGACCAATACCCCTACAAAAAGGGCAAAAACGCCCGGGCCTATCCTCTAATCCGCCCTTATTTGGACCTGTAAGTAATCCTTCCCCTTGTGAGGTCATAGGGCGAAAGCTCAACAGTGACCTTGTCGCCGGGCAGAATCTTTATAAAATGCATCCTCATCTTCCCGGAGACATGGGCGAGAATCTTGTGGCCGTTCTCAAGCTCGACCCTGAACATAGCGTTGGGCAGTGTCTCGACCACCGTACCCTCTACCTGTATCGCCTCTTCCTTGGCCATATCTCATCCGCCCGGGGGCTGGCCCCATTAAAGTTTACTCAGGATGTCCGGGCCCTCTTCGGTCACGGCCACCGTATGCTCAAAATGCGCGGAGAGCCCGCCATCCACTGTAACGGCGGTCCAGCCGTCTTGGAGGACCTTCGTCTCGTAGCGGCCGGCGTTTATCATCGGTTCAATGGCAAGCACCATACCGGGCTGAAGCCTTACGCCCGTTCCGGGTACGCCGAAGTTAGGCACCTGCGGCGGCTCATGCAGGCTCCTGCCTATACCGTGGCCGACAAAATCCCTTACAACGGAAAAACCTTCTCCCTCCACATATCCCTGCACGGCGAAGGATATATCCATAAGGCGTTTTCCCGGCCGCGCGGCCTCTATGGCCCTCTCGAGGGAAGAGGCGGTTACGTCTATAAGACGCTCGGCCTCCGGTGTAACCCGCCCCACCGGGACGGTCACGGCGGAGTCGCCGTAAAAACCGTTATAGAGCACACCGAAATCCATGCTCAGGATATCGCCTTCCTTCAGGACCTTTTTTCTCGACGGCATCCCGTGTACCACCTCGCTGTTAAGCGAAGTGCAGAGGCACCACGGATAGCCGCTGTAACCCTTGAAGGCCGGCACGGCCCCTCTTTTTTTCGTCTCGGCTTCGGCTACGGCCTCAAGGTCCATCGTTGAGGCGCCGGGCTTTACATCTTCACAAAGAACCTGAAGTATTTCCGCCACTATCAGGTTCGCGCCCCTCATCCGCTCTATCTCTTCAGGGCTCTTAAGAATTATCGCATCCTTTATCAACTATATTAACTATGGTATCCGTTATACGGTCAACCACTCCGATGCCGTTAACTCCGACATACTTTTGCTTTTTTTTATAATACTCGGTAAGGGGCAGGGTCTCTTCTTCATAGACCTTTATCCGCGCCTCGATCGTCTCTTCCTTATCGTCGTCTCTCTGGTATATATCGGACCCGCATTTGTCGCACACATCAATATTTAAGGGGGGGCTGAAAATAATGTGGTAACTCGTGCCACATTTTTTGCAGACCCGCCTGCCTGAAAGACGCCTTACGAGTTCCTTCCTCTCAACCTCTATGCCTATAACGCAGTCGATATTTTTTCCCATGTCGCCGAGTATCGCGTCAAGGGCGTCGGCCTGCGACACGTTACGCGGGAAGCCGTCGAGGATGAAACCATTCCCGCAATCGCCGCTGTCGAGACGGCCCGCCACCATCTTCACCACAACCTCATCGGGCACGAGGCTTCCTTTGTCCATATATCCCCTCGCCTTTACGCCGAGGGGGGTCTTGCTCCTCACGTTCTCGCGAAGTATATCCCCCGTGGATATCTGCGGGATATTAAACCTCTCTGAGATATTTTTGCCCTGAGTGCCTTTGCCGGCCCCGGGGGCTCCGAGCAGTATTATGTTTTTCATCACGCCCCCCTGCCCTTTATCTTGCCCTTTTTAAGCAGACCGTCATAGCTCTTCGCGAGCATATGGGACTCTATCTGCTGGGCCGTATCCATCGCGACTCCGACGACTATGAGAAGCGCCGTGCCCCCGAAGTAGAAAGGCACGTTGAACTCGGATATAAGGAGCGAAGGGAGCACGCAGACCGCCGAAAGATAGAGCGCCCCCCAGAGGGTCAGCCTCGAAAGAAGCCGGTCTATGTACTCAGCGGTGTTGGCGCCCGGCCTGATTCCAGGGACAAAGCCCCCGTGTTTTTTAAGGTTCTCGGCCACGTCCTTGGGGTTAAACTGTACGGCCGTATAAAAATAGGTAAAGAATATTATAAACGCCACAAATAAGATACTGTAGAAAAGCCCGCCGGGGCTCAGACTCTGCGCGACCCTCTTCAAGGCGGGGACATCGATGAAATTGACGATGGTCGCCGGAAATATAATAATAGATGAAGCGAATATGGGCGGTATGACGCCAGCGGAGTTTATCTTCAGCGGCAGATACTGGGTGCCGCCCCCGACCATGCGTCTGCCCACCACCCTCTTCGGGTACTGTATGGGTATCCTTCTCTGGCCCGTCTCCATAAACACGATAAAGGCCACTACGGCTATCATCAAAAGAAGGAGAAACAATATAAAGACAACGCTCAACTCCCCCACCCTCACAAGAGAGAAGGTGTTGTAGAGCGCGGCGGGCATCCTCGCTATAATTCCGACGAAGATTATAAGAGAGATGCCGTTTCCTATGCCCCTTTCCGTTATCTGCTCGCCGAGCCACATGAGAAATACCGTGCCCGAGGTAAGGGTCACAAGGGTCATGAGCCTGAAACTCCAGCCCGGGTCCAGCACTATCGCCTGTCCGCCGGGCCCTGTCATCTTCTCAAGCCCGATGCCTATCATAAGCCCCTGTACAATACAGAGAACTACCGTAAGGTACCTCGTGTACTGGGTTATCGTATTCCTTCCGGCCTCCCCCTCCTTGGAAAGCTTTTCAAGGGAGGGAACCACCACCGTCAGGAGCTGGAGGATGATGGACGCGCTTATATACGGCATTATGCCGAGGGAGAATATTGAAAATCTCTCCAGCGCGCCGCCCGTAAACATCGTCGCGAAGTCCAGGAGCGTGCCGCTCGCGGCCTTGAAAAACCCGGCCAGCGCCTCGGCGTCTATACCCGGCGTGGGTATGTATACGCCGGCCCTGAATACGGCAAGAAGTAACAGGGTGATTATTATCTTACGCTTCAGCTCCGGGACCTTGCTCGATTTTGGTGCCGAGGCCGCCAACTTATATTACCTCCGCCTTACCACCGGCCGCCTGGATCTTCTCAAGGGCCGATTTGCTGAAACCGTTCGCCTTTACAGTCAGCGATATCTTTATCTCGCCCGTGCCGAGCACCTTGATGGGGCCCCTTTTTCCCTTGACGAGACCTTTATTAACGATGGCCGCCGCGTCGACCGTCTCACCCTTGCCGAAGGCCCCGGCGAGGTCACCTATATTGACGGTGCGGTTTTTGACCCTGAATTTATTTGTAAACCCTCTCTTGGGAAGCCTTCTCTGGAGCGGCATCTGCCCGCCCTCGAAGCCCGGCTTTACGCCTCCCCCGGACCTTGAGTTCTGCCCCTTGTGGCCGTGCCCCGAAGTCTTGCCGAGACCCGAGCCGCCTCCTCTTCCCAGCCTCTTTTTTCTCTTAACCGCCCCGGCGGGGGGTTTCAGTCTATCAAGCATCTCTATCGCCTTATAATCGCCTTGGAATCGATTGATTAAAAAAACCTTATAATCTTATAAAACAGCCTCAGAGCAAAACTTATTTCACTTCCTCAACCTCAACTAAGTGCGTGACCTTGTTTATCATGCCGCGTATCTCGGGGGTATCCTTAAGGATACTGGGCCTGTGCATCTTCTTGAGCCCCAGGCCGACAAGCGTACTCTTCTGCTTTTCGTTATACCCTATGCCGCTCTTTCTGAGCGTTACCTTTAACATTTTACCACCCTTGGTTTTAGCCATCATGCAAGGTCCCGTGCGTCTTTGCCCCTCATGGCCGCTATCGTTTCTCTGCTCATGAGCTGCTTTAAGGCATCGACTGTGGCCTTTACCACGTTATGAGGGTTGCTCGTGCCGAGACTCTTGGTAAGGACGTTGCTTATCCCGGCCGTCTCCACAACACTCCTTACAGGGCCGCCGGCTATTACGCCCGTTCCAGAGGAGGCGGGTCTCAAAAGGACCCTGCCGGCCCCGTACCTGCCGAGCACCTTGTAGGGGATGGTGCCTTCCACTATAGGCACGGTAAAGAGCGACTTCTTCGCCTGCTCTATCGCCTTTCTTATAGCCTCGGGGACCTCTTTCGCCTTGCCGAGACCTATGCCTACCTGGCCGCGGCCGTCTCCCACAACCACGATGGCGTTAAAACTGAACCTCTTTCCGCCCTTAACGACCTTCGCCACCCTGTTAAGGTATATGAGCTTGTCCTTCAGCTCCGCTTCCCTTGACCTTGACTTCTCCAAAAAACCCTCCTCAAAAATTTAGACTCACCTTAAAAATCGAGTCCGGCCTCTCTCGCCCCATCGGCAAGGGCCTTAACGCGGCCGTGGTAGAGATATCCGCCCCTGTCGAATACGACCTTTGAAATCCCTTTTTCCTTCGCCAGCTTCCCTATAAGCTCGCCCACCTTCTTCGCCGCGTCAGTCTTGTTCATCTTGGACGTCTTGGCGGAGAGGTCCCCGGTGAGAGTGGACGCGCAAAGGAGAGTCTTAGAGTCGCTGTCGTCTATAATCTGCGCGTATATGTGCCTGCCCGACCTGAACACATTGAGCCTCGGCCTTTCGGAGGTACCCTTTAGGGTCTTCCTTATCCGCACCTTTCTTTTCTCACGTGCCTGCATATTTTTCACTTTTCCAGCCAATTTATCCTCCAGCTGCGCCCTTGGCGGCCTTGCCGGCCTTTCTCTTGATTACCTCGCCGGCGTACTTGATGCCCTTGCCCTTGTAAGGCTCCGGCCTTCTGAAAGACCTTATCTCAGCGGCCACCTGTCCGACGAGCTGCTTGTCTATACCCTCAATGGTTACAAGGGTCTGCCTCTCCACCTTTGCCGATATGCCCTCTGGGAGATTGTATTTAATGGGATGGGAATACCCCAGCGAGAGGTTGACCGTAGAGCCCTGCACGTCGGCCCTGTATCCCACGCCGACGATCTCGAGTTTTTTCTCAAAACCGGTGCTTACTCCCGTCACCATATTGTTTATAATCGTCCTCGAAAGTCCGTGCAGAGTCCGCGCCGTCCTCTCGTCATCGGCCCTTTTCACCTCGATGGACCCGTCCTTTATCTCCACCGTTATCTCCGGTTTCACTTCGAATTGAAGCTCGCCTTTCGGCCCGGTGACCCTTAGGAGATTCCCTTCGAGGACCGCCTTGACACCAGAGGGGACTTCTATTTGTTGTTTACCTATCCTTGACATTCGCTCTCACCCTTAATTAATCTCTTTAGTACCGGCGGCACCGGACCTTCCTTAACGGACGGAAGCTAATAAATGTTACAGAGCACCTCGCCCCCGACTCCAAGCTCTCTCGCCTTTTTATCGGTCAAGAGACCCTTTGACGTGGAGATTATGGCGATGCCGAGCCCACCGAGGACCCTGGGGACATCTTTTTTATCCACATACCGCCTGAGGCCGGGTTTGCTCACCCTTTCGATCTTGGTTATAACGTTCTTTTGAGAAGGCGCGTACTTCAGGGCTATCCTTATAACAGGCCAGCGCCCTTCTTTTTTCATGGAATAATCCTCTATGTAACCCTCTTCCTTCAGTATCCGCGCCACCTCTTTCTTGAGTTTCGAGGCCGGCACGTTTACGGTCTTATGCTTGGCCTGCGCGGCGTTCCTTATCCTTGTGAGCATATCGGATATGGGATCTGTCATTGTCATAAGTATACTCCGTTGCCTCTCTTAAATAAAAAATTCTTCAAAAACTTCACGCCGCTACAAAACCCTACCAGCTCGACTTTACAACTCCGGGCAGCTCGCCCTTCAAAGCCATGGAGCGCATGCAAATCCTGCACATGTCGAACTTCCTGTAATAGGCCCGGGACCTGCCGCAAATGGGGCAGCGGTTATAATCCCTTACCTTGAATTTCTTTTTTCTCTTCGCCTTGGCTATGAGTGATTTCTTTGCCAAACCAAAATACCTCCGCTCTGTTAACTTACCTGTCAGGCGACAAAGGGCATGCCCATAGCCCTTAATAGCGCCTTGGCCTCCTCGTCTGTCGAGGCGGTCGTGCATATTGTTATATTCATACCTCTTAACTTATCTATCTTGTCGTACTCTATCTCCGGGAATATTATCTGCTCCCTTATACCTATGGTGTAGTTGCCGCGGCCGTCGAAGGACTTGTCATTAAGGCCCCTGAAGTCCCTTATCCTCGGTATGCTGAAGTTAACGAGGCGGTCGTAGAACTCGTACATCCTGGCGCCCCTCAAGGTAACCATGCACCCTATGGGCATGCCGGCCCGGAGCTTATAGGCGGCTATGGATTTTTTGGCCCGCGTCACGACGGGTTTCTGCCCGGTAATGGTCGACAGCTCGCTTACGGCCTTCTCGAGGACCTTGATGTCCCTTACGGCCTCACCTATGCCCATGTTCACCACTATCTTTACAAGCCTCGGCACCTCCATGGCGCTCGTGTACTTGAATTCCTTCGTCATCGCCGGAACGACTTCTTTTGAATACACATCCTTGAGCCGTATGGTCATCTATCTATACCCTCGCCGCATTTTTTGCAGTATCTCAATTTTTTTCCGTCTTCGAGGACCTTCTTGCCGACCCTTACGGGGCCCTTGCACTTTTCACATAGTATCATAACGTTAGAGACGGCTATGGGGGCCTCTTTTTCAATTATTCCGCCGTGCTTGAACTTGGCCGAAGGCTTTTGATGGCGCTTTACAATGTTGAGCTTGTCAACTATTACGGCACCCTTGCCGGGAATAACGTTCAAGACCTTGCCGGTCTTGCCCGCTTCTCTGCCCTTTACAACCATCACCTGGTCGTCTTTTCTTATCTTAAACTTTTTCACGGCCATTGTCTTGAGCTTCCTCTTCTATTCTCGCTAAAGGACCTCGGGGGCGAGGGATACGATCTTCATAAACTTCTTCGCCCTGAGTTCTCTGGCCACGGGGCCGAATATCCTCGTACCCACGGGCTCGCCTTCCTTGTTTATAATAACCACGGAGTTTTCGTCGAACCTTATATAGGTGCCGTCCCTCCTGCGTGTCTCCTTTGCGGTACGGACAACCACGGCCCTTACGACCTCCCCTTTTTTAACCTTGGAGTCGAAGACCGCTTCCTTTACGTTGGCCACTATAATGTCTCCTATACGGGCGCTCTTCTTGTTGGAAGCCCCCACCACCCTTATACACGAGACCTTCTTGGCGCCGGAGTTGTCGGCCACCCCGAGCTTGGTCTGCATCTGGATCATTTCGCCTTCTCCAGTATCTCTTTAATCGACCACCTTTTCATCTTGCTTATGGGGCGGGTCTGAACTATCATGACCCTGTCGCCGGCGCCGCATTCGTTCTTTTCGTCATGGGCCGTGTATTTAACCCTCTTCTTTATGAACTTGCCGTAAAGGGGATGCTTGGTCAGCCGTTCAACGGCCACGACCACCGTCTTATCCATCTTCGCCTTTAAGACATTGCCGATAAGACGCTTTCTGTTGTCCTTGACCTCAGCCATTTACTCACCCTTCTCCTTCTCTTTGATAATGGTCTTTACTCTGGCCACATCCCTTTTCAACATGCGAAGCTTCAGAGGGTTTTCAAGCTGGCCTGAACCGTGGCGCATCCTCAGGTTAAAGAGTTCCTTCTTAAGGGCCTCCACCTGCGCCTTCATCTCATCAAGGGGCATGCTGCGGATTTCCGCTGGCTTCATATCCCCTCCCTCTTGATGAACTTTGTCTGTATTGACAATTTATGGGCGGCGAGCCTGAAGGCCTCTTTCGCCACATCCTCAGCGACGCCCTCCATCTCGTAGATTACCCTGCCGGGTTTTATAACCGCCACCCAGTCCTCGGGGGCGCCCTTGCCGCTTCCCATCCTGGTCTCGGCCGGTTTCTTCGATATGGGTTTGTCGGGGAAGACCCTTATCCATATTTTTCCGCCCCTCTTAATAAACCTCGTCATGGCGATACGCGCGGCCTCTATCTGCCTCGTGGAGACCCAGCCGCGCCCCAGGGCCTTCAAGCCGAAGGAGCCGAAGCTTAGCTCGGAGCCTCTGTGAGCAAGGCCGCGGCGCTTACCCCTCTGCTGTTTCCTGTATTTTACCTTCTTGGGCATTAACATTGCTCAAACCCTCACTCTATTGAGACGCGTTCTCTTTTCCGCTTCCGCCCTCAGGGGCGGCGGCGGTCTTAAGAGAGGTCTCTCCCTTATATATCAACACCTTTACTCCGATAATCCCGTATGTGGTGCGCGATTCGGCGAAACCGTAATCTATATCGGCCTTCAGCGTATGAAGAGGAACGCGGCCTTCCCTGTACCATTCGCTCCGCGCTATCTCAGAGCCCCCGAGCCTTCCGCCGCATGTTATCTTTATCCCCTTGGCCCCCATCCTCAGAGCCGATGTGACGGCCCTCTTCATGGCCCTTCTGAAAGATACCCTCCGTTCGAGCTGAAGGGCTACGTTTTCAGAGACAAGCTGGGCGTCGGTATCGGGCCTTCTGACCTCCACTATATCAAGGTCCATCTTCTTGCCGGTAAGCCCGGCAAGCTGTTTTTTCATTATATCTATCTCTGCGCCGCGCTTTCCTATGACTATGCCCGGCCTCGAAGTCCTTATGATAATGCGTACGCTGTTTGTTGTCCTCTCTATCTCTATCTTCGAGATACCCGCATGATAGAGCCTCTTTTTAATAAATTTCCTTATCTTCAGGTCTTCGTGGATGAACTCGGAATATTTTTTCCCGCCGAACCATCTCGAATCCCAGTCCTTTGAGACGCCGAGCCTGAAACCTATGGGATGAACCTTCTGACCCAAAAAAGACCTCCTTAATCCTTATGCCTTAAAAGTTATAATACCTGCTTCCGGCAGATTATTTTTCGTCCAGCACAAGCGTTATGTGACTGGACCTTTTTCTTATGACTACGCCTCGGCCCATGGCGCGGGCGCTCATCCTCTTAAGCGTCGGACCCTCGTCCACGTAAACGGTCTTAACATAAAGCCTGTCGAGGTCGAGGTTGAGGGTATTTTCCGCGTTGGCCATCGCGCTCTTCAATAGCTTACCCACGACGGCGCTCACCGCCTTCTTGGAGAAACTAAGGATAGCCATCGCCTCATCGGCCTTCTTTCCCCTGATAAGGTCAACGACGAGACGCGTCTTCTGCGGGGAAACCCTTATATATTTCGCGGTAGCTCTCGCTTCCATAATCTATTACCCCTTCGCTCCCGGCACTCTCGACTTCTTGAGTCCCGTATGTCCGTGGAATGTCCTCGTGGGGGAAAACTCGCCGAGCTTGTGCCCCACCATGTTCTCCGTCACGAATACGGGTATGAACTTTTTCCCGTTATGCACTGCTATCGTTAGACCCACCATCTCCGGGGTTATCATGGAGCGTCTCGACCAGGTCTTTATCACCCTTTTCGAGCCGGACTCCCGGGCTCTTTCCACCTTCTCTTCGAGGTGTCTGTCAATAAATGGGCCTTTTTTAATAGAACGCAAGGTTATCTCCTCCTGCCTCTGCCTTTGCTCCTGGCAATAATATATCTATCGGAATCCTTTTTCCTTCTCGTCTTATAACCCTTTGTGGGTACGCCCCATGGGTTGGTGGGGTGGTTTCCCCCCTTGCTCCTTCCCTCTCCCCCGCCGTGGGGGTGGTCCACGGGGTTCATCGCCGTGCCCCTTACGTGGGGAAGCCTTCCGAGCCAGCGGCGTCTTCCGGCCTTGCCGTAGGTGACGTTTTCGTGCTCGACGTTCCCGAGCTGGCCCACTGTGGCGAAGCAGTCCTGCCTCACGAGCCGCACCTCGTTTGAGGGCAGCTTTACGGTGGCGTAAGAACCTTCCTTGGCCATGAGCTGAGCGTATGAACCGGCGCTCCTTACGAGCTGTGCGCCTTTGCCGACCTTCATCTCGATATTATGGACGAAGGTCCCTACGGGGATGGAGCGTAGCGGCAGGGCGTTTCCAGCCCTTATCTCAACACTCTTCCCGGAAATAACGCTCACACCGACTGTTAAGTCCTTGGGGGCCAGTATATATCTCTTCTCGCCGTCGGCGTAGTTCAGCAGCGCTATATTGGCGCTCCTGTTGGGGTCGTACTCTATGGAGGCGACCTTCGCGGGGATGTCGTGCTTGTCCCTCTTGAAGTCTATGACCCTCAAAATCCTTTTATGACCGCCGCCTATCCAGCGTGTAGTGACGCGGCCGAGGTTATTTCTTCCGCCGGTCCTTTTTCTCGGAGCCGTCAAAGCCTTTTCCGGTCTCTTTTTCGTAAGGCCGGAAAAATCCACCGTCGTCCTTGTCCTCATCCCCGGAGAGGTTGGTTTGTATTTCTTTACAGGCATTGGTCTTCTCTTTGATGTCTTTGTATTAACGTCTTTGTATTAATGTCTTAGTATTAAACTGCCCGCCGCTCGCGGCGCCTTTAAACTCTGCAGACCTTTTGATGGACCGCCCCTTAAAGCGGGGCAGTTCATCGGGAAACTCCTTTTAAGCCCCCTCGAAGAGCTCTATGCGGTCGCCTTCCTTCAGGGTTATGTAGGCCTTTTTTCTCGTCGGGCGTCTGCCGGAAAACTTCCCGAGCTTCTTTATCTTGCCCGCCACCCTCTCGGTATTGACGTCCAGCACCTTTACGTTAAAGACCTTTTGAACGGCCTCTTTTATATCGCCCTTGCCGGCCGCGGGGTCGACCCATAAAACAACCTTATTCCCCTCGGAGGACTTCGCCATGCTCTTCTCCGTAATGACCGGCCCCTTTATAATTGAATAGATGTCTTTCATCCTATCCCTTTCATCCTATGTCCTTCATCCCAAGGACGCCTCTATTTTTTCAAGGACAGCCCCCGTCATCACGAGGTTTTCGTAATTAAGGATATCAAAGATGTTCAAGCCGTTGAGCTTAATCGCCTTGAAGCCCTTTAAGTTACGCACCCCGAGTTCGAGGTTCCTGTTTTTCTCATCGATAACGATTAAAGCGCTCTTCAAGCCGAGTCCGTTAAAGACCTCCATGGCCTTTTTTGTCTTCGGCTCATCTATATCCATGGAATCGAGGACCCTGAGCCTTTCATCCCTGACCTTAAGCCTCAGGGCGGCCTTCAGGGCCTCCTTTCTCACCCTCGCGGGCACCGAATAGGAGTAGTCCCTCGGTTTTGGGCCGAAGACAGTGCCGCCGTGCCTCCACAGAGGCGACCTTATGGTGCCGGCCCTCGCCCTTCCCGAACCCTTCTGCTTCCAGGGCTTGCTGCCTCCGCCTCTCACCTCGCCGCGTGTCTTGGTACAGGCCGTACCCCTTCTCCTTCCGGCGAGCTGCATCTTGACCACCTCGTAAAAGAGGTGCTCTTTAACCTCTCCCTCAAAGACGCTCTCCGTGAGTGTCCGGCTCGACACCTTCTTGCCAAGCTTATCAAGGACGTCTATATCCATCAGGCCTCGCTTTCAGGAACGGGCTTTCTCTTAAGGGCCCTCTTTATCTTTATGTAGCCGTTTACAGGGCCCGGGACCGCCCCCTTTATAAGGAGCAGCTCTTCTTCGGGCCTGATATCCACTATCATCATGTTCTGCGTGGTAACGTCGGTATTGCCCATATGACCGGCCATCTTAAGGCCCTTAAAGACTCTCGAAGGCCAGGAGCTCTGACCTATGGAGCCGGGGGAGCGTCCGTGCATGGAGCCGTGCGAGGCGGGCCCTCCGTGGAAACCCCATCTCTTCATGCCGCCCTGAAAGCCCTTGCCCTTGGTCCTGCCCGACACATCCACGTAGTCTCCCGTCTTGAAGAGGTCCGCGCACTTCACCACGCTCCCGGCCTTGTACTCGTCGGACTCGTCGCAGCTGAACTCAGCCAGGTGATAGAGGCACGGGGTTTTGGCCTTCTTGAAGACCCCCCTCATGGGTTTTGTCTCCCTCCGTTCCTTCTTCTCGGCGGCGCCGAGCTTTACGGCCTCGTAGCCGTCGCGTCCCTTCACCTTTCTCTGGACCACGTAACAGGGTTCGGTCTTTATGACCGTCACCTGCAGCTCGGAGCCGTCCTCGGCGAATACGCGGGTCATGCCTATCTTTTTTCCGAAAATACCTTCTATCATCTCTTCTAAAAAAATCCCTCTATGGCGTTAATTTCTCAATAGTACCGTTCAAGGCCCGGCAAAGCTGCGTCAGTCGAGACGGATCTCCACATCCACCCCGGCCGGCAGGTCGAGCTTCATAAGGGCGTCCACGGTGTTCTGTGTAGGGTCCATGATGTCCATCAACCTCTTGTGCGTTCTTATCTCGAACTGCTCCCTGCTCTTCTTGTCCACATGTGGGGAGCGGAGCACGCAGAACTTGTTTATGCGCGTCGGCAGAGGTATGGGACCCTTAATGGTGGCACCCGTCCTCTTCGCCGTCTCGACTATCTCCTTTACGGACATGTCCAGCAACCTGTAATCGAATGCCTTAAGCCTTATCCTTATCTTCTGACTCTCCAAACCTGACTCCGTCGCTCTCGCTAATATATGTTAAAAAAACTTGCCGCCTGTCTACTCCACCACCTTGGTGACGACTCCGGCGCCCACGGTCCTTCCGCCT
>JBHHVI010000025.1:0-26877 GCA_046754225.1 Thermodesulfobacteriota bacterium
TGCCCCTTATTTTAGCGCGTACCTCAATCCCCCCCGTCTCTGAGAAGTCTGTTGTCGCCCCCCCTACTACCCCCTTCTGAACCATAATAAAATGACTTGACACATTTTATTTAAACTGGTAGCATTGGTTGAAATTTTTTAAAAAGAGGTACTTTTTTGGTCAGTTGGGAGTATTTATAGTAAAGGCAGTGGAAGCGTTTAAGAATTCCACCGCCTTTTTTTTATGCAGCAAGTAAAGACCCGTGGAAGGAGGAAAAGAAATGGCAAAAGGAACAGTGAAGTGGTTCAATGAAACAAAAGGCTTTGGATTTATCGAGCAGGAATCCGGCGAGGACGTCTTTGTCCATTATACCGCCATACAGGGTGACGGATTCAAGACCCTTAAAGAAGGCCAGGATGTGGAGTTTGAGGTAGCAGACGGCCCCAAAGGCCCCCAGGCCTCAAACGTTGTAAGGGGCTGAGGAAGACCCGTGGCGCTCTTTGGGCGCCGCCGCTCGCAAGTACCGGAAAAACCCTTCTTTATTCACCTGTAGAGAGGGGTTTTTCCTTGCCTTCTAATCCTTAGCCTGCCGCCGCGCCGCCTTGTCTTTTTAAAATTATTTTGATATCATTACCTAAGTCTGAAAGAGTCCGGGCATTGTTTGAGACTTGCCCCGAAAAACCCGCGCCGGTGTAAACTCGTATCCGGATTATGGATAATTTCAACCTTGACAAATATTTAAAGGAAAAAAGGGAACTGGTAGACAGGGGGCTTCAGACGCTCCTTGCCGGAGAGGATACTTATCCACAGACAATTCACAGGGCCATGCGTTACAGCCTTTTTGCCGGCGGAAAGAGGTTAAGGCCCGTCCTGGTCCTCGCATCGGCCGAGTCGGTGGGCGGCGGCTCCGGGCACGCCCTTAACACGGCATGCGCCTTTGAATGTATCCATACCTATTCCCTGATACACGATGATCTTCCCGCCATAGACAACGATGACCTTAGAAGAGGGCGGGCTACGTGCCATAAGGCCTTCGGTGAGGCGATGGCCGTACTCGCCGGCGACGCGCTGCTTACCTCCGCCTTTGAGATGATAGGCGCTACAGAGGGGGTGGAGGAAAAAAAGGTCTTGAAGGTCATACTTGAAACAGCCGGAGCGGCCGGTTCAATGGGTATGATAGGCGGCCAGGTCGTGGATATAGAGTCCGAGGGTAAGGATATTACATACCCCGTGCTCGAATACATACATATTCATAAAACAGGAAGGCTTATACTCGCCTCTGTAAAGAGCGGGGCCATACTCGGGGGCGCCGACGAAGAGCGGCTTAATGCCCTAATACGTTACGGCGAGGCCGTGGGGCTCGCCTTCCAGATAATGGACGACATACTTGACGTGGAGGGCACGGCCGAAGAGTTGGGCAAGACCACGGGCGGAGACGAGGTCCGGGGCAAGGCCACATACCCCTCTGTACTCGGCCTTGAGGAGTCAAGGCAAAGGGCGAGAGAGCTTGTCGACGCCGCGCTTCAGGCCCTCTCCGGTTTTGACGCGTCGGCGGACCCGTTAAGGGCAATCGCAGGGTATATAATATCAAGGAGAAGTTGATTTGACTTACTGGAGTAAGCTCTGAGGATAAATCTTATGGGAAAATTGATTGATAAAATAGACCGCCCCGCTGACCTTAAGAAACTCGATAAAGGGGACCTCCCGCAGCTCGCCGCGGAGATAAGGGAGTTTATCGTCGAAGGTGTCTCGGCCACGGGCGGGCATCTCGCGTCGAGTCTCGGGGCCGTTGACCTCGCCGTGGCGCTCCATTACGTATACAACGCCCCTGCCGATAAGATAATATGGGACGTGGGGCACCAGGCCTATGCCCATAAGATACTTACCGGCAGAAAAGACCGTTTTAATACCTTGAGGTGTATGGGAGGGATAAGCGGTTTTCCCAAGCCCTCGGAGAGCGAATACGACGCCTTCGGCGTGGGCCACTCCTCCACGTCCATTTCCGCCGCTCTGGGCATGGCGGCGGCCAGGGACCTTCTTGGAGGCGGCGATAAGGTGGCGGCAGTTATAGGGGACGGCTCTCTTACCGCGGGGCTTGCCTTCGAAGGGCTCAATCAGGCCGGACACCAGAAAAAGGACCTTGTCGTGGTGCTTAACGACAACGAGATGAGCATATCAAAGAATGTGGGCGCCCTATCGAGTTTTTTAAGCCGCAAGGTCACGGGGCATTTCGCCCAGAAGCTCAAGCAGGAGATTGAGACCTTTATAAAGTCCGTACCCATGATCGGAGACCGTCTCATGGGTATAGCGAAGAGGGCCGAGGACTCGCTCATCACCTTCCTTACGCCGGGCATGCTCTTTGAGGGCCTTGGTTTTAATTACCTCGGTCCCATTGACGGCCACGACATCGAATCCCTTATAGCCACCCTCGACGGCGCCAGGGACTTAAACGGGCCGGTACTCGTCCACATACTGACAACCAAGGGAAAAGGCTACGGGCCGGCCGAAGAAGAGCCTTCCAGGTTTCACGGCGTCGGTCCCTTTGACCCGGCCACGGGCGTGGCGAAAAAGAAGTCCGGCCCTCCGACGTATACCGGGGTCTTCAGTTCCGCCCTCATGGATATCGCCGGAGAGGACGACAGGGTCATAGCCATAACCGCGGCCATGCCCGAAGGCACGGGGCTTTCCGGTTTCGAGCAGAAATACCCCGAAAGGTTCTTTGACGTGGGTATAGCCGAGCAGCACGCACTGACATTCGCGGCGGGGCTTGCCGGGTCGGGTTTCAGGCCGGTGACGGCCATATACTCCACCTTCCTTCAAAGGGCTTATGACGAGGTCCTCCACGACGTCTGTCTTCAGAACCTCCCCGTTGTCATCGCCATGGACAGGGCCGGTATCGTCGGACGTGACGGCCCCACCCATCACGGACTCTTTGATATTTCATTCCTCAGGAACATGCCCAATATGACCCTTGCCGCGCCAAAGGACGAGGGCGAGTTGAGGCATTTGCTCTATTCCGCCATCAGATACAACGGCCCCGTGGCCCTGAGGTATCCAAGGGGGGCCGGCCTCGGGGTGGACATTGAGGGGCCCTTCAAGTTTATTGAGCAGGGGAGCGCCGAGGTCCTCGTCGAAGGGAGCGACGTGGTGATATTCGCTCTCGGCGTTATGGTTCAACCATCCCTTGACGCGGCTAAAATGCTCCGCAAGAAGGGGATAAAGGCCGGCGTTGTAAACGTACGCTTTGTCAAACCCATTGATACTGAGCTCATCACCACCCTCGCCGTCAGGGCCGGGGCCGTTGTTACGGCCGAGGAGAACGCCCTGCAGGGAGGCTTCGGAAGCGCCGTGCTGGAACTCCTACAAGACCGCGGCGTAAGGTGTTCCGTTAAAAGGATCGGCGTGCCCGATGAGTTTGTAGGCCAGGGGACGCAGGAAGAACTCCGCGGCGCGCTGGGCCTTGACAGCCACGGGATAGAGAGGAGCATAAGAGAATTTCTCCGGAGCGAAAAAAAGGCTAAAAGGATAGCCAACTGAGCCCTTTTCAAGTCCGGGGAATAACCGCGCTAAGGCGTTGAATCTCTATAAGATATAAAGGCCGGGGATTTTATGGCCCTTTAGAAGATTGAAGGTTTTGATTAGGTTTTGATAAAGAAGGGTAACAAACTTCGGAAGATAAGGATAGACGAACTCGTGGCCGGACGAGGCCTTACCGAGAGCCTCGAAGCGGCCCGCGCCCTTATTATGTCCGGTAGCGTCACTGTGGACGGCCTTGTCGTGGACAAGGCCGGCAAAAGCGTAGCCCCTGACAGCGAGATAAATGTTAAGGAGCGCCGCCCCTATGTAAGCCGCGGGGGTGTAAAGCTCGCGGGGTTTTTAGACGCCTTTAAGATGGATGTTTCGGGGTTTTCGGCCCTTGACGTGGGCTCGTCAACGGGCGGGTTCACGGATTGCCTCCTTAAAAGGGGCGCCGTAAGTGTCCACGCCGTAGACGTCGGCAGGGGCGTTATTGACTGGAGTCTCAGGGGGGACGAGAGAGTACATCTTATCGAGGGGCGTAACATAAGGCACTTAAAGCCCGAAGAAGTTGGCGGGCCGGTGGATATCGCCGTAATAGACGTCTCCTTTATATCCCTTGAGAAGGTCTTGCCCGTGGTAAAGGGTTTCTTGAAAGAGGGGGCCAGTGTCCTGGCCCTTGTGAAGCCTCAGTTCGAGGTGGAAAGAAACGATGTCGGCAGGGGAGGCATCGTAAGGGACGCCCTTCAGCAGCAAAAGGCCGTGGAGCGCGTTGTCCGGTCTTCTCTGGCCGTGGGGTATAAATACATCGCTTCGTTAGAGTCTCCCATAAAAGGGGCGAAGGGCAACAGGGAGTTCTGGGTGTGGCTGAAGGCGTAGCCCTTTTGTCTTTAAGGGTGTAATAATTAAAGTGTGTAACCTGGGGTATGGTCATAATCGCCCGGCTGCGGTAATATGGGCCGGAAATTTTAAGTCTTATAGGAAAAGAGATTTTTGTTATAATGAAGGAGTATGTTCGGGCCACGGTATTTTTGCATATAGCAGCGCTTTATTGAAAGGAGCCGGCTCATGTATAAGATAACTGAAAAGATTGAACTCGCCCACACAGTCTATGTTATGAAGATAAAGGCCCCCGAGATAGCCAGAAAGAGGAGGGCCGGCCAGTTCGTTATATTGAGGATGAACGAACATGGCGAGAGGATTCCCCTTACCATAATGGATTCGGACAACGATGAAGGGACTATCACCATACTTGTTCAGGAGGTGGGTAAGTCCACGGCCATACTCTGCTCCATGAACAGGGGAGATTCCATACTCGATGTGGTGGGCCCCCTCGGCCATCCCACCCACATAGAAAACTTCGGCACCGTTGTCTGCATCGGGGGGGGGATAGGCACGGCTCCCGTGCTGCCCATAGCAAAGGCGCTGAAGGCGGCCGGAAATAAGGTAATATCCATAATTGGCGCGAGGACAAAGGGGCTCCTCATACTCGAAGAGGAGATGCGCGCAACAAGCGACGAACTCCACATCACCACTGATGACGGGAGCTACGGCCACCACGGCTTTGTTACGGAGGTGCTCGGCGAGTTTATAAAAGAGGGCCTGGAGATTGGGATGGTGCTCGGAGTCGGGCCGGTGCCCATGATGAGGGCCGTAAGTGAGGTGACGAGGCCCAACGGCATCTTCACCGTCGTGAGCCTCAACCCCATAATGGTGGACGGAACGGGGATGTGCGGGGCGTGCAGGGTCACGATAGGGGGGGTGAACCGTTTCGTATGCGTCGACGGCCCTGAGTTTAACGGACACGAGGTGGACTTTAATGAGCTTATTATGAGGAACAGGGCTTATTTTAAAGAAGAGAAGATGGCCATGGAGGAGTTTACCTACCATGAAGGCCCGAGGTGTTATGAAAGGAGCGAGTCCTGATGGCGTCTGAAGATAATAAAGGGAAGATAAAGGGGCAGAGGGTGCCCATGTCGGAGCAGCCCCCCATGGAGAGAGTAAGGAATTTTTATGAGGTGCCTTACGGGTACACTGAAGAGCAGGCTATTGAGGAGGCCAAGAGATGCATACAGTGTAAAAAACCCCTCTGTGTGGGCGGCTGCCCCGTCAATATAGATATACCGTGGTTTATAAGGTACATAGCAGAGGGTAAGTTCATCGAGGCGGCTCATAAGCTAAAGGAGACGAACGGGCTGCCGGCCGTCTGCGGAAGGGTATGCCCGCAGGAGGACCAGTGTGAGAAGGTCTGTATTGTGGGCAAGAAGGGCGAGCCCGTATCCATAGGCAGGCTCGAAAGGTTCGCCGCGGACTACGAGCGCGAGCACGGCGAGTCCAGGATACCGGAGATACCTACTTCTACGGGAAAGAAGGTCGCCGTCGTGGGCGCGGGGCCGGCGGGGCTTACCGTAGCCGGGGACCTCGTCAAGTTGGGCCACGAAGTAAAGGTCTTCGAGGCGCTCCATACCGCCGGAGGGGTCCTCATGTACGGCATACCGGAGTTCAGGCTCCCCAAGAAGATAGTAGCGGCGGAGGTCGATTACCTGAGGCGCATGGGCGTGGAGATAGAGCTCAACGCCGTTGTGGGAAAGCTCGATACCATAGACGAGCTCCTCGGTGAGGGTTTTGACGCCGTCTTTATCGGCACCGGGGCGGGGCTCCCCAAGTTCATGAACATAGAGGGTGAGAACCTCGTGGGCGTATACTCGGCCAACGAGTTCCTTACAAGGGTAAACCTCATGAGGGCCTATGATTTTCCCGAATACGACACCCCGGTCCTCCGGGGCAGAAAATACGTCGTCTTCGGCGCGGGAAACACCGCCATGGACGCGGCCCGTACGGCCATGAGGCTCTGTTCAGCGGAAGTGCACATAGTATACAGGCGTTCGCGTGAGGAGATGCCGGCACGCGTTGAGGAGATACATCACGGCGAGGAGGAGGGGTTGATCCTGCAGCTCCTTACAAACCCCAAGCGTTTCATAGGCGATAACGAGGGCAGGCTCACGGCCGTGGAGTGCGTGAGGATGGAACTCGGCGAGCCCGACGAATCGGGCAGACGCAGGCCCGTTGAGATAAAAGGCTCGGAGTTCATCATAGACGCCGACGTGGCCATAATCTCCATAGGCAACGACCCCAACCCCCTTATCCAGCTTACGACGCCCGACATAAAGGTGACGAAATGGGGCAATATCATCATAGATACGGACACGGGGAGGACTAACAAAAAGGGTGTCTTCTCCGGAGGCGATGTGGTAAGGGGCGGGGCCACTGTAATCCTGGCCATGGGCGACGCCAGACGCGCCGCGAACTCCATTCATGAGTATCTCGCCACCGGCGAATGGTAAAAGAGTTTTTTACACGGATATGAAAGAGAGTTGTCATATTAAAAACCCGGCCTGTAAGATTGGACCGGGTTTTGTTTTTTTAATCAATGAATCCTTGTTGAACCGCGAACGGACGCATGAAAAATTCATCACCATGGAGAGGGGGTTTTTGAATGAAGGGGCTTAAAAAGATACTCTTTCTATGCGTTGGAAACACGTGCAGGAGCCAGATGGCCGAGGGCTTCGCGAGATATTACGGAAAGGGTCTCGCTCAAGTGAGGAGCGCCGGCACCGCGGCATGCGGCTTTGTGAACCCCACCACCATCGAGATGATGAGGGAAAAGGGCATAGACATCTCAGCTCAAAGCTCCGAGCAGGTCACCGATGAGATGGTGGAGTGGGCCGACACGGTTGTCACGCTCGGCTGCTGCTCCGCCGACATGGTCTGCCCCGTCACTTATCTGGGCGGCAAAGAGGACTGGCCCATAGACGACCCACTGGGCATGGGGGAGGAATTCTTCAGGCGCGTAAGAGACGATATCGAAGAGAGGGTAAGAAGGCTTATTGAACCCTGAAAAGAATAAAAAGATACTTATAGTCGATGACGAGGCCGATATCCTGAACCTCCTTGAGTATAACCTTAAAAAAGCCGGGTTCGGTGTTATTTCGGCAAAGGACGGCCCCGAGGCCATAGAGGCGGCCCGCCACGAGAAGCCGGCGCTCGTTCTCCTCGATATAATGCTGCCCGCCATGGACGGAACAGAGGTCTTGAAGAGGCTTAAGGCAGATGAAAGAACGGGTAATATCCCCGTTATGATGCTCACGGCCAAGGGCGAGGAGGTTGACAGGATCGTGGGCTTTGAGCTCGGAGCCGAGGATTATATAACAAAACCATTCAGCCCCAGAGAACTTCTCCTGAGGGTAAAGGCCGTCCTGAAGAGGTCGGGTTCCCATTTGTGGGCCGGGGGCGGGGAAAAGACCTTTTCATGCGAAGGGCTGATGGTGGACTTTTCAAGCCACAGGGTCACGGTGGGCGCCGTCGCCGTAAGCCTTTCGCCCAAAGAGTTCCGTCTCCTGACCGAACTTATTAATTCCAGGGGGCGTGTCCTTTCAAGGGACTTTCTTCTCGACAGGGTGTGGGGGATAGATTGCTTTGTTATCCCAAGGGCCGTGGATACTCATATCCGGCGGCTCAGGAAGAAGCTCAAGTCCGCCGGCGGATACATTGAGACGGTAAGGGGCGCGGGCTACATGTTTAAAGGTTATTTTTAATTACCCATTAAGTAATGTTAAAGAACAGGCGGATGGATAAGAATATTTTACTCGAAGCGGTCATAAGGGAGATGCGCACGGGGGTCCTTGTGCTCGACGGCGCGGGCAAGGTCCTTTACGCCAACCCCTTTTTCGTAAACTCTTTCCCGGTAACCGGAGGCGTTGAGGGCAGACCCGTAAAAGAGATTATCAGGAACAGGACACTGCTCGGCGCGGTCCTTGGTTTTAAGGGCGCCCCTTCAGGCGAATCCGATGAGATAGAAGTTTCAGAGGGGCAGAGGGCCTTTAATATCAGGATAATGCCTTTTAAAGAGGACGGCGGGTCGAGTCTCCTTCTTTTTTTAAGGGATGTTACCGAGGAGAAGAGGGTTGAGACGATCAAGAAGGACTTCGTGGCCAACGTCTCCCATGAACTGAGGACGCCTCTTGCGAGCATAAAGGGTTATTCCGAGACCCTCCTCGACGGAGGTATTGACGGCAAAAGGCGCGGCGAGTTCCTGAGGGTTATAGACAGGCACGCTACACGCATGTCTAGGATTATTGACGACCTGCTCATTTTGTCGAGGCTTGAGACGGAGCGGCTTTCCATGGTCTCGAATCCCGTGGATTTAAAGGACCTCATAACCTCTACCGTCAGGGGTTTTGATAAACAGGCGAGGGACAGGGAGATAGGGTTGAAGACGCGTATCCCCGAAGACCTGCCGGGGGTCTCCGGGGACAGTGACAGGATCGAGCAGGTCGTCGTTAACCTCCTTGATAACGCCATAAAATATACACCCGCTGGCGGAAGCGTCCGTGTGAGCGCCGGGGCGGATGACGGTTACGTGAGGGTGGAGGTGTCGGATACGGGGATAGGGATTCCGTCCGGAGACATCGCGAGGATATTCGAGAGGTTTTACAGGGTCGATAAGGCGCGAAGCCGCGACCTCGGCGGCACCGGTTTGGGTCTGGCCATCGTAAAACATATAATACAGGGACATAACGGAAAGCTCCATGTAGAGAGCACCCCCGGGCGCGGTTCCACCTTCAGCTTTTCCTTAGCCTCCATACCATAAAAAGCACCCCTCAGCTCCACCCCGCCGGCTTTTCGCCCCGGCCCGCCTCCTTGTTTAAAATAGATTGATTTATGTTATAATCAAAAAACTTTACTTCCATGCCGGTGATGAGATATGCCCATAATAAGCGTTGATAAACTTGTAAAAAGGTATGACGGCATAGAGGCCGTAAGGGGCGTAAGCTTCGAGGTGCGCCAGGGAGAGACCTTCGGTTTTCTCGGACCCAACGGCGCGGGTAAGACCACCACGATAAACATCCTCTGTACGCTCCTCGGTTTTGACTCCGGCGCGGTCATGGTGAACGGATACGACTGCAAAAAAAATCCACGCCAGGTGCGCTCCTCCATAGGCCTTGTCTTTCAGGAGTATACTCTTGACAACCAGCTCACCGCCTACGAGAACCTGAAGTTTCACTGCTACATGTACAACATGGACAAAAAGACCACGGCGAGGAGGATTGACGAGATACTCGACGTGGTCGGCCTGAGTGAAAGAAGCGGCGGCCTCGTGAAGGATTTTTCCGGCGGGATGAAGAGAAGGCTCGAGGTGGCCAGGGGGCTCTTGCACCGGCCCAAGGTGCTTTTTCTCGACGAGCCGACCCTGGGGCTTGACCCCCAGACCAGGAGCCACGTATGGGATTTTATCGAGAAGCTTAAAAAAAACTTCGGCAATACCGTATTCATGACCACTCATTACATGGAAGAGGCCGAGGTCTGCGACCGCATTGCCATAATAGACGACGGCCGTATCATAGCGTGCGCGGGCCCGGAAGAACTCAAAAAATCGTTAAAGGGCGACACCGTCTATCTCCATACCTCCAATGACGATGAGGCCGCGCGTGAGATAGAGGAAAAGTTGGGGCTTAAGCCCAGAGTGGTCGAAGGCGGCATCGTGCTCCTTGTGGAAGGCGCGGAAAAATTCATACCCAGACTTTTTGAGGTTCTCTCCGACGAGATCATTTCAGTGAACCTCAAGAGGCCGAGCCTCGAAGAGGTATTCATACACCTTACGGGCAGGGCGATAAGGGACGGCATAAGGCCGGCAGGCAGGGGATAAAAAGGGGGTGAACCGGTACAGGGCATGCTTTCATACAGAGCGATATACGTTATAGTATCGAGGGAGTTCAAGAGGTTTTTCCGCCAGAAGGGCAGGTTCGTGGTCTCCATAGCGAGGCCCCTCATATGGCTCTTTATAGTCGGCTCCGGTTTTACAAGGCTTATAGACGTGTCCTCGGGCGCCCATTACATCGAGTTTATACTTCCGGGTATAGTGGGGATGACCATACTCTTCAGTTCGATATTTTCCACCATATCCGTGGTATGGGACAGGGAGTTCGGTTTCTTAAGGGAGATGCTCGTAAGCCCCGTCTCAAGGGTAACGATTGTGCTCGGAAAACTCCTGAGCGGTACGGCATTGGCGGTATTTCAGGGTACGATCCTGCTCTTTATAGCCCCTGTCGTGGGTCTTGACGTGGGTCTCGTTGACTTCGTTGTAATGATACTCCTCATGACGCTCGTAGCCTTTGCAATAACGTCACTGGGCCTGCTTGTCGCCTCGCTCCTCACTTCCCTCGAGGGCTTTAACGTCATAATGAACTTTATAGTGCTCCCCATGTTCTTTTTAAGCGGTGCGCTCTACCCCATAGACGCCCTGCCGGCGCCCATAAGGCTCTTTTCCTTCATAAACCCTCTCTGTTACGGCGTCGATTCATTCAAACATATACTCCTGCCCGTAGGGGGCAGGCTTGCGGCAGAACTCCCCCTTGTGACGGATATAGTCTTTGTCGGGGTATTCGGCCTTGTAATGACCTTTATGAGCGCTCTGAGTTTTGAGAAGAGGAAATGACGGCTATGGTAAAAAAGGGTTTTAAGAAAAATTTGAAGGAGAGCGGAACGCTCTTTGTTGTGGCCACGCCTATAGGTAATCTCGAGGATATAACGCTCCGGGCCATAAGGGTGCTGAAGGAGGCGGCTCTTGTGGCCGTAGAGGACACAAGGGTGGCGAAAAAACTTTTCAATCATTACGGGATAAAGACGCCCGTTACAAGTTGTTTTGAGCATAATGAAAAGAAGAAGGCGGCCGGTATTATCGGGAGGCTTTTGAATGGAGACGACGTTGCGCTCATATCCGATGCCGGCACCCCCGGCATCTCGGACCCCGGCTTCAGGCTTATAAGGTCCGCGGTGGACAGCTCCATAACCGTCACGCCCGTGCCTGGCCCATCCGCGCCCGCGGCGATCCTGAGCGCCTCAGGGCTTCCCTTCGACAGGGTCACGTTCCTCGGCTTTGTCCCCCACAGCCGGGCCAGAAGGAGGAGGTTTTTACTGGGGCTGCTCGGCGGCGAGCAGACATTTGTGATGTTCGAGTCGGCCCGCAGGATAAAGGCGACCCTTAAGGATATCCTGGAGGTCATTGGCGACGTGGAGGTGGTGGCGGCAAGAGAGGTTACTAAACTCCATGAAGAGTTCATAAGGGGCAGGGCCGGCGCTGTCGCCGTGGATATTGAATCGAGGGATTTGAGGGGTGAGATAACGCTCCTCGTGAGATCGGAGGGGGGCGGGCAAAATGAGAAGGGGGTCGGCGGGGATATCGAGAAGTTTTTAACTGAAGGGCTTCCCCTTAAAGAGGTGGTAAAGGCGCTTTCAAGGGAATACGGGATACCGAGAAGCGATCTCTACAAGGAGGCGCTGGCAATTAAAGAGAGGCTCGGGTTATAATAATCAAAAGTAGATTCTCAAGTCGGATTAAGCGGTGAGGATGGAGGGGCTATGAAGAAGTTTTTATTTGTCCTTGTGGTGGGATTTCTCTTGGGGATAGTCTTTGTCTATTTCGGAGGGGCCGATTACATAAAAACCCTTGTATCCCATACCGACAGGGCCGCGGGCTCGATAGAAGGGTACGTGAAGAAGATGGCGGGGCATAAAAAGAGGGCGGAAAGGGTGAAGAAGGAGGCCGAGGAGGCGGGAAAAAGGATTGAAAAGTACCTTCAGTAACAGTCCGGGCCGGCCTTAAGCCCCCTTTCAACTTTAAACCCCCTTTTGATTTTAAACCCATGGCGACTTACGGGCCGTTATCTTTATAAAAGGACGGCGGCCCGGGGCCGGCGCTATTCGATGGGTTCTTCCTCTTTGTCCTTTTTAGGCTCCCTGGGTTTCAATATAAAGGGGAATGTTAAATCCATGCTATTTCTACCCAGGTATAAATTTTTTATCACCAGCTCGGCCTCATCCGCCCCTTCTTCTATCTGATCAAAGACCAGTATCTTGGACCTCTTTTTCCCGCTGGGGATCTCTGCGGTAAGGTCGTAGAATATCTTTGACATGTCTGAGATGTCTTCGGGGAAACCCTTTTCGGTTGCGCTCTTTTGATAGAAATCCGTATAGTCGAGGGGCTTCTTGTACCCGGCTTTACTGTCCCTTAAAGAGGCAAGGGCCGGATTGAATAATATCTTATATCTGGTGCGGTTTTCAATTTCCACTCGTATCAACAGGTATTTGAGGTCTATAAGATCGTCTACAAGGAAAGATTTTGATTCATCTGCTGAGGTTACCTGCGTTACGGTTATCTTTACGTCATCATTGTCAAAGATCAGGCTGTTATCATCTATTGAATAGCCTTTGGAGTCCGTCTGGCCCGGATAGAGCAAAAGGGGCCCTTTGTATTTAGGTACGCAGCCCGCCGCGATTAAAAGGGCAAGAAAGAGAAGGGCAAGCCTTACGGCCTGTATTGATACGCCTGGTGTCGATTTCATGAAGGAGACCTGATTTATGTCCTTTTAATATTTTCGTGGGACCACCGTGTCAATAAAAGCGCGTCATCATATTACTTCGAAGTCGTCGAATTCGCCTTTGTATTCCTCCCATCTGACCTGAACCCTGTCAACCCTCGACATGGGAGGCCCTTTCCTGCACCATTCGACGACCTTCTTTACATCCACCTCCGCACCCTCGATTACAGCCTCGACGCTTCCGCCGCGTGTGTTTTTGACCCAGCCGGAGCAATTATTTTTCCTCGCCAGTCCGGAAGTGTTGCTCCTGAAGTAAACGCCCTGAACGATTCCTTCTATTGTTAGATGCGCCCGGGCTTTCTTCATTCGGGGAAAGTATCATATTTTCGCGCCCATGGCAAGGCCGCCAGCCCGGAGGTCATGAATAACCGCTATGGGCGAAAGGGGAGGCAAATTAACCCTTGATTGCCCTCTATGAGTGGCGGTACCATGTCCGTAAGGGTCAAGATGAAAAAAATCGGAGATAAAGTTGTAATAATAGGAGGAGGGCTTGCCGGAAGCGAGGCGGCGGCCGTAGCGGCCAGAAGCGGTCTCGGCGTTGTCCTCTACGAGATGAAACCCAAGAGATACTCCGCCGCCCATTCCATGCCCGCGCTTGGCGAACTCGTCTGCTCTAACTCCTTGAAATCAGAGGACCGGGAAAACGCCTCGGGACTCCTTAAGGAGGAGATGCGGCTCTTCGGCTCCCTCGTAATAACCGCCGCCGACTCTACAAGGGTTCCGGCGGGAAAGTCGCTTGCCGTTGACAGAGCGGCCTTTTCCGTTTTTATAACAGACAGGCTCAAGGATATGGGGGTGGAAATAATAAGGGACGAGGTGATTGAACTTCCAGATGAAAGGCCCCTTGTTATAGCCACAGGCCCCCTTACTTCCGAGACCCTTGCCGTAAGGATTCAGGAGCTTATAGGCAAAAAGAACCTCTTTTTTTATGACGCCGTCGCGCCGGTGATTTACACCGACTCCATAGATATGAAAAACGCCTTTTTCGGCTCCAGGTACGGCCGCGGCGGCGATGACTATATAAATTGCCCCCTTGATAGAGTCGAGTATGAGCTCTTCGTAAGTGAGCTCGTCGGGGCTGGCTGCACGGTGCCCCATGAGTTTGAGGCGGCGCCTCTTTTTGAGGGATGCATGCCCATAGAGTCGATGGCGGCGAGAGGCCCGAAAACTCTCATGTTCGGTCCCTTGAGGCCCGTAGGGCTAACAGACCCCAAGACCGGAAAACGCCCTTTTGCCGTCATACAGCTCCGTAGAGAGAACACCTCCGGCACGCTTTACAACATGGTGGGCTTCCAGACAAAACTTACCTTCAGGGAACAGTCAAGGGTTTTTCGGCTCATACCCGCTCTAAAGGGAGCCCGGTTCGCAAGGCACGGCAAGCTTCACAGGAATACATATATAGATTCTCCAGGCGTTATCTCCGCCGCGCTTCAACTTAAAAAAGAGGGGGGCGTTTTTTTTGCGGGCCAGATTACAGGTGTGGAGGGGTACTGTGAATCCTCGGCCTCGGGGATTGTGGCGGGCATAAACGCCGTAAGGCTTTGCCGGGGTAAGGGGCCGGTCGCGCCTCCTCCTTCGACTATGACGGGGGCGCTCCTTCAATATATTTCGGAGGAAAGAGACGGGGTCTTGCAGCCCATGAACGCCAATTTCGGTCTCCTGCCCGTAAACGGACTGGGTTCTCTCGGCAAAAAAAAGAGGAGGCTCGCTCAGGTGGAGTCAGCCCTTGGCGCCATGGAGAAGTGGAGAAATGAAATCCTTGAAACTTTACCCCTAATCTGATATAGGATTAACGTTATGGCGGATGTGGAAAAAAGGAAGAAGGTCCTTATAGGCGACCTGCAGGACCGTGACCCTGAAATAAGGAACCTTTCGGCCGAGGCCCTTGAGAGGCTCCAGATAAGGCTCAGTCTCGACCGTATGGTATCAAAAATGCGGAATGGGGAGATGATCGAGAAGGTCACGGTAATCTACGCCCTTGCCGACCTGAAGGGGCAGGCTATTATAGACGTTATCGCCGGAAGCCTCAAGGACCCCTCTGAGGACGTGCGCTCGGCCGCTGTGCGGGCGCTGGGGAGCATGGGCGACGACAGGGTCTTGCCCCACCTTGTGGAGTCGCTGCACGACACGCACCCCGTGGTTGTAAGGTCGGCGATAGACGCCATGGCGAGGTATACCGACGCGAGGCTTCTCGGCCCGCTCATGCACGCGCTCAAGAACAAGGACAGCGGGGTGGTTGAAAGGGCGCTCGATGTTATAAGTAGAATTGGGGACAGGAAGGCGGAAGATGCCATGATCCATTTTGCGGTCAAGGGTAATATGAGGATGAGGGCCATCGCCGTAAGGGCCCTGGGTGTGATGGACTGCTGATACGCGCCGGGTTTTATAATCTTTGTTTGTCCGCGGACGATTTAAGAGGTCGCCGCGGATTTTTTGTTTTCAGGGTTTATACTGAAGAGGCGGGGCCGGCTTGTGCTCAGGCGGACTCTTTTTCAAAGAATTCGCTTAACTGCACATCCACGCTCGCCGGGTTCACCGTGGCTATAATGGACTGATCATTTTCTGCGCCCTTACTGAGGTCTGTCTCTTGGGTCTCGGCTAAAAGGCCGCCGTCGGCGTCATAGATAATCTTTACCAGAGGCAGGTCCGGCGACTCGGGGTTTATTTTTGTGACAATGGCTATCTCGTTTGTTGATAGACGGACCATCGTGCCTACGGGATAAATCCCTATCATATCGCTGAAGGCCTTGAGTATGTCGGGGTCAAAATTTCTTCCCGAGAAGTTATTCATAATCCTCAGCGCCTCCACGGGGGTGTGTGGTTTCTGGTAGACCCTGAGAGTGGTAAGGGCGTCATAGGCGTCGCAAATTGTCAGAATCTGGCTGTAGGGGTGAAGTTGATTGTGCGTTTCGGGGTATCCGGTGTGGTCATACTTGATATGATGCTCGTAGACGACCCTCTGCGTGGTCTCTACAACGCCGTTCATCCTCTTGACTATTTCCGAGCCGAGTAGCGGGTGTTCCTTGACCTTTGCCCACTCCTCGGAACTGAGCCCTCCGGGTTTTCTTATGATTTCCTCGGAGACGCCGGTTTTTCCTATGTCGTGGAGCAGCGCCCCCACACCGACGGCGTGTATGTCGTCGGGGCTCAGTTCCATGGCGTTAGCCAGTGAGACTGCGAGGATGGAAACGTTCACGGAATGGTTGTAGAGGTAGTTGTCGTAGTTCTTTATCATGGTAAGGCCGATCATGGCGTTGGGGTCCACAAGCACCGACTCCGTTACCTTGTTGACTACGGAGGTTATGGGTTCGGCACGGGGTATTTTTCCCATGCGGACCTCTTCCATGGCCCCCTGGACGCTCTTTACGGCGTCGTTGTATACCTCAAGAAAGTGCTGTTTGCCTTCTGAAATGGAACTCAGGGTGATGTGGGTTATGCCCCTTGCCTTAAGCACGCCGGAAAGGTCGTCGCCTTCCTCTTCCGTGGTTGACAGGACGTCGATGAGAGAGGAAAATTCCTGAAGGTCCACGCCGCGCTCTATCATGATGGTCCCAACGTTCTTTTTTCCCATGAACTCAATGAGTTCCGGATAAAGGCTCTCGCCGTCGGCTACGGGTTTCTCGTCAATGACGAGGGCGCCTTCTACCAGGGCTATAAGAAAATTTTCGCTCTCCGAGAGCGACGCTGATATTATCCCGTAGGTTTTTTCCTCTGACGCCTTTATGGCGGGGTGTCCCGGCGGGTAAAACTTCGTGCCCCTCAGAGCCCCGTTTATGCCTTTAAGAATTTCTTCTCTGTCCATTAAGTCAATGGTCCTTTTCTTTTTTATCGAGTATCCTCTTGCATGTGGTGTAAAGCTCCCCCTCGGCCCCATTGAAGGCCGATTCCACGGCCCGGTACGCCTCGTCGCCGCCTATCATGCCCAGAGAGGCGGCCGCCAGTTGCCGGAGTTCAAGGTTGCTTCTTTTGCCGAACCACGATTTCCTGAAGAGAATCTTTTTGAGATAATCCACGCCCGTTAAGTCCCCGATGGTCCCGAGGGCCTTAATAGCCTCCTTCTGAGTTTCGTTCCTGTCGGCGAAGCGTTCCCATACGAGCGCGATCTTGCCCAGGCTGTCCACGGCCGCCGGGTCTCTCCGTACCCCGAGAGAGACTATGGCCTGCCTTGAAAGTGATTCGGCCTCATCAGAGAGGGCATTTAAGAGGAATGCAGTGGATTCCGGAGAATTTATCCGCGCGAGGCTCTTCAAAACCTCCCGCTTTATCCTCATATCCTCATGCCCGTAGGCCTCTTCGATTAAGTTTATATACTCCGGGTCTCCCAGTTCCCCGAGTAGCGCCACCATCTGCCTTACTACGAACCACTCTCCGCTCTTCAGGCGCTGCTCCACATGGGGTATTATAGACTTTCCAAAGAGGAGCACCGTATTGAAAAGGTTTCTCCTCAGGCTCGCGTCAGGCGCCCCTACCGCCTCGTCGAGGAGTATCTTTATGGCCCTGTCCCCGCCCCTTAAAAGAATGTCAAGGACAAGCTCATGGAGGGGGTCCTCTTTCAACTCGGCGCGCCCGGCTATATAACGCAATATGGCCTCATTGGAAATAAGGGCGTCGAGTTGCTCCTCAGCGATTTGCCTCAAGTCGTCTGGAAGTCCGGAGTCGGCGCCGGCGTGCTCATGGAAAATGGCAACCGCCTCGAAGGCGTCTTCCTCTGCGTTTCCCCTGGAGAGGTAATTGGCCTTTTCCCCAATCCTTACCGAGAGGTCATTATACAACAAAAAGTCTCTTTCAGTCTTTAATTTTCTTATGAGTTCAGGGAGGGTTTCTTCGCCCCGGCGGCCCTCTTCAGGGGCGTCCTCCAGCGCGGCGCTTTCGGGATTTTCCCCCTTCAGGCTCTCCTTGTTCTCCGTCTCCTCCTCCTCGGCCCCCATCTCTTCGGCTTCCGTTCTCTTTGCCTCGAGCTCCGCTTTCAGCCTTTTAAGCTCCTCGTAGCGCATCTCGTTAAGGAGTATGCCCTCGACGCCCTTTTCGGCAAGAACACTTTCAACGCCCCCCATGGCCAGAATCTCATCAGGCTCGTATCTAAGGATAAAGATAAGGTTTTTTATGTCGTCGTCCGTCACACTGCTCGTTATGTGCAGCTCCTTTATCCTTCTCAAAAAGAATTTTTTCGCAAGCGCCCGGAGGTCTTTGGAGCCGGCCGAAACAGGCTTTTCCCCGTAAAAAAAACCCTTGTGGTCGATGCTGAATTTAAGCTCTCCGGTGTCAATGATGTGTTGTTTCAGGAGTTGGAGACAGTTGTCCAGGGCCGTGTCAAAGTGTGGGTGCCCGGCGGGGTAAAAGTTGTGCATCTTGACAGCCTTGTTCAGTTCATTTAGTATGGTGATAATATTGTTGTTTGTCTTGTCCATATCGGAATGTCTGACTTTTTGGTTATAATATCAGAACAAAGCGGTTTGTCAATCTTAATCATGGTTTGAAAAACAGCGCTTTAGCGGCGGATTTCTTAAAAATACGTTGTTTTTTTAATCTTCTTGTTTTATTGCTTCACGGTGTGAGCTTATGGCCAGGAGGGGAAAAAAAGTATTTTCGTGTCAGTCCTGCGGTCATATCTCTTATAAGTGGCTTGGAAGATGCCCTGAGTGCGATTCCTGGAATTCGCTCCTCGAAGAGACGGTTGTTGATGAGAGGGGCTTGAGGGTTTTCGGCTCAGGAGAACCCTCACCGCCCCTTCCAATCACGGCCCTCGGGGCCGCTGATGAAGTGACGGCAAAGACCGGCATAGACGAGTTCGACAGGGTGCTCGGCGGAGGTATGGTCCGGGGCTCGGCCGTCCTCATAGGGGGGGACCCCGGGATCGGCAAATCAACGCTTATGCTTCAGGCCATGGGCGGCTATGCCGCCTCCGGCCATAAGGTCCTCTATGTGACGGGTGAGGAGTCGCCCGGACAGATAAGGATAAGGGGCGCCCGGCTCGGGGCGTTGAATGAAGACCTTATAGTCTATTCGGAGACGCAGCTTGAAAGGGTCATTGATACGATAAACAAGTTCGCTCCCGAGGCCGTGGTCATAGACTCGGTTCAGACCCTTTATACCGTTGATATCGGCGGTTCACCTGGAAGTCTCAGCCAGTTAAGAGAGGTCTCGGCGAGGCTTATCACCCTCGCGAAGAGGTCGGGGACGACGCTTTTCCTTATCGGCCACGTCACCAAAGAGGGTTTTATAGCCGGGCCGAGGGTGCTTGAGCACATGGTGGATACCGTCCTTTATTTCGAGGGGGAGAGAAACCATCTCTACAGGGTCCTCCGGGCGGTAAAAAACCGTTTCGGTTCCGTTATGGAGATAGGGATATTCGAGATGGGCGAGGCCGGGCTCAAGGAGGTCATTAACCCGTCGGAGATTTTTTTAGCCGAGAGGCCCGTCGGGGCCTCGGGCTCCGCCGTCATAGCGAGCCTTGAGGGGACGAGGACCGTACTTGTCGAGGTACAGGCCCTGGTATGCCCCACCATATTCGGGGTGCCCCGGAGGACCATAGTGGGAGTCGACCATAACAGGGTAATGCTTTTAGCGGCGGTGCTGGAGAAGAAGGCCGCCTTAACGCTCGCCAACAACGATATCTTCGTCAAGGTGGCGGGCGGCATACGGCTCGATGAGCCGGCGGCGGACCTCGGCGTTATAGCCTCCATCGCCTCCAACTTCCTCGATAAGCCCATAGACCCGAAGACCGTCATATTCGGTGAGGTGGGCCTTACCGGGGAGGTGAGGGCGGTGAACCAGGCGGCACAGAGGGTAAAGGAGTCTCAAAAACTCGGTTTTACGAGGTGCGTAATGCCGAAGGACAATCTCAAGGGGCTTAAAAAACCCGCGGGTATGGAATTTACGGCCGTAGCCACCATAGAAGAGGCGGTGAAAAATATTTTTTGACCCCCCACGTGGCTCCCATGTCGGCGCGTGGCGGACCAACCGTCGGCCCTGAATGGGACAGAGGGTAATTCAAGGGGGCGCTTTTTATACCATGAATTATGGTTTTTGTTCTGTTATAATAAATACTTATGAAAATTGACGGCGGCCTGAAAAGATTCTCTTATACCCCGTTGAAGACCTTTTATGGGACGGCCCTTAAACCGGCCTTCTTTTTAATATTTTTTATTCTCCTTGCAGCGGGCGGCATTGGCGCGGAGCCTGTAAAACCATATTTTACCGATACCGGTCAGTTCAGTTTCGCCAGGTTTCTTGAGCGCGAGGGCGAGTTAAAGGCGGCGGCCAGAGAGTATGGCAGGCTTATAGAGAAGTTCCCTTCGAGCGCTCTGATAGCGGACGCCCAGTTCAGGCAGGCCACGGCATATTTAAATGCCGGGCTCTTTCACGAGGCCGAGAGAAGTTACAGGCTTTTTATCGAAAATTTCAAATTCAGCCCTTTCAGGGGCATGGCCGAAAAGGCGATGGCCGAGGCGCATAAAAGATATATAGAGAAGAAACTCCCCGTAGTGGTCCTTGACAGGCAGGGTCCGGCTTTAAAGAAAAAGGGCATAGGTATAAGGGCCGTGCAGGTGGCGCTCTTTGACGGAGCCAGCCCCGCTGATATTGGCGTTGAACTGAGGGCGCTCAAGGAGGCGGGTGTTGATACGGTAATAGTCAGGGTCTTTCAGAACCCCGGAGACAGGTTCTACCGCTCGGCCGAGGGGCGTAAGGCGAGCGGCGTCTATTTCAGGACGAGAGAGGCCCCGGTCATTAAGGACCTTCTTCAGGGCTTTGTCCGTCTCGCCCATGACAACGGACTTAAGATATTCGCCTGGATGACGACGAGGTACGCGGACTACGGTATTGACGATGAATCTGACCTTGCGTGCAAGGGCTACGATTTGAGGTCTGGAAAGAACTTCCTCTGCAAGGGGCTCGACCTCTTTAACGAAAGGGCGATAGAGCGTCTCGAAGCCCTCTTTTCCGACCTCGCCGATTACGATATAGACGGGATACTCCTTCAGGACGACCTCATCCTCAAGCATAACGAAGGCTTCGGCCCATACGCTTCGGCCCTTTTTAAAAAGGATACGGGCCACGACATAGACCCCACGCGGTTTTATACTCAGTCAGAAAGAGGCGCGGCAGTGGATTATACGCCGCTGTTCTGGCAGTGGGCTTCATGGAAGAATAAAAGGCTTCTTAAGGTCGCCGGGGGGCTCAAAAAAATTGTCAGGGAAAAGAACCCCGACGTCAGGTTCGCCATAAACCTCATGTACGAGAGCGTTACCAACCCGCCCGCCGCGCTCGCATGGCTTTCTCAGAGCCTCGCCGCCTCGGTAAAGACCGGTTTTGACTATTATTCCATAATGGCCTATCACAGGCAGATGGAGCGGGAGCTTAATAAACCGCCGGGATACGTAATGTCCATGATAGAGAAGATGGTCGGCGACGCCGTTAGTACCGTGGGTGAGCCCGAAAAGGTGCTCGTTAAGTTCCAGACCGTGGACTGGAGGACAGGCCGTCCCCTTGCCGATGATGAAATGGCGGGCCTTCTAAAAGGGGTCGCCCTGCCCGACGGGGTGAGCGTCGCCCTCGTGCCGTACAGGGCGAATCTTCCCGTGAAGATCTTTTCAGGCAAAAAAGGGCGGCTCGCCGCAGTTGAATTTAAGGAGAACCGCCCGGCTCAGGGCTACTAAATCAAGAGGCACGTTGATTATGGAAGAGGGTTTAATAAAGGCAAGGGACACCGTATGCGCCCTCTGCCAGTGTTATATAAAGGAGAATACGCTCTTTACCGACCTCTCCGAGGGGCAGCTTGACGCCTTTAAGGACGCGATTATCTTCTCAACGTATAAAAAACGGGAAATTATATTCCTTGAAGGTGACGAGTGCGGAGGGCTTTACGTCATTCGCTCGGGGAGGGTAAAGTTACTTCGGAGCTCAACAGCGGGTAAAGAGCAGATTATCAAGATATTGAACCCCGGCGACCTCCTGGGCTTCGAGATATTTTACGGCGGCTTAAATTTCACAAATACCGCCGTAGCCATGGAGGGCTGTGAGCTCTGTTACATCAGCAGAACCGATTTTTTCGATATCCTCGAAAAGCAACCCGGCATATCGAGAAAGGTCATACTCGCCCTGGGAAAAGAGCTGAACCACGCCTACGGGAGGATCGGCAACCTGGGGCTCCTTAACGCGAAGGAAAAACTCGCCCATCTTTTATCCAGCCTCGCCGATGAGTACGGGGTAAAGTCCGGCGCCGATACAAAGCTCAACCTGACGCTTTCAAGGCTCGAGATAGCCGAACTCCTGGGCATAACACAGGAGACGTCCATAAGGCTCCTGAAGGGGTTCAAGGAGGAGGGGATAATAGAAATAAAGAGGAAAGAGATAATTATAAAATCCCCCCGGAGACTAAGGCTTTTGGCGGGCATTGAACCGGACGGCCCCCATGAACCTTAGGTGAATTTTCCCTTTAAGATAAAATGACATTTCCCATAAGAATAAGACTGACCTTCTGGTACGTAACACTCCTTCTGGTAAGTTTTCTTGCCCTCGGCGGCGTCTTCTCGTATTCCCTTTACACCATATTCCTGACCCGCGTGGACACGCAGATAACCTCCGTAGCGAACATGATGCCTCATACCATCATAAACCCCAGAGGCGAGCTCTTTCTTCCGGGTAACTTCGATATTATCCTCGACAGGTTTTTCGGCATAAGGACGGCTGGTAATTACATCCAGGTCCTCGATCCCCACGGCAAGGTTGTGTCGAGGTCGGCGAGCCTCAAGGGTTTCAGCCTTCCCCTTACCAGGGCGGCGTATTCCAACGCCCTTAAAGGGGTATCGACTTATGAGGTCGTTAAAAAGGTGGGACGTTTTCCCGTCAGGATGGTTACAAAGCCGGTGACCCTTAAAAAGAGGGGAGTTGTGGCCATTGTCCAGGTAGGGTCTTCCCTTGAGATGATGGAGGAGATTTTTTATTCACTCTTCTACATTTTTGTCTTCGGCGCCGTGGCATCCGTAATAGTCGCCGGGGGGGTGGGGTGGTTCCTGGCCCGCAAGGCCCTGAGGCCGGTCTCCGAGATTACGGCCATGGCCAGGAATATCGGGGCAACGAACCTGAACGAGAGGATAGACGTGGATACCCCCGGCGACGAAATAGGCATGCTCGCCGACACCATAAACGAGATGATCTCAAGGCTCGAGGGTTCCTTCATGCAGATAAAACAGTTCACAGGCGACGCCTCCCATGAACTAAAGACCCCCCTTACGATATTGAGGGGAGAGATGGAGATAGCGCTCAGGTCCAGGGAGGGCACGGAGAATATGCGCCGGGCGATTGAAAGCGCCCTTGAAGAGATAGACAGGATGAACTATATAGTTAGAAACCTTTTGGACCTTACGAAGATAGAGGCCGAGAGCGAGGCCGCGTCCATGGAACGGGTGAGTCTTAATACCGTGCTTACAGAGAGGTTTGAGCATTTCAGGAGGTTGGCCATTGACAGGGGGGTGGAGCTCAGGATACTAAAGAATGCGGAAGCCGCCGTATATGGAGACCCCGTAAGGATAAGCCAGCTCTTCTATAACCTCATTGATAACGCCATTAAATATACGCTGAGGGGCGGGCGTGTGGAAATCAGCCTCGAAAGGTCCGGCACTGAGGCCGTCGTGAGGGTAACGGACACGGGCGTCGGGATCTCCGGTGAAGACCTCCCGTACATATTCGACCGTTTCTACAGGGTGGACAAGGCGCGCACAAGGGAGGTCGGTGGGGCGGGCCTGGGCTTAAGCATCTGTAAAGAGATAGTCGAGACATACGGGGGCTCCATAAGGGCCGATAGCGAGCCCGGAAGAGGCACCACTTTCATCGTACGCCTTCCCCTCATAAATAACGATTAAAACATTTTTTGTTACGGCCCTTATGTATGATAACATCGAGTAAGGTTCGCCGCGCCGCGCGGCGTAGCGGCGATGATAGTCCAATAAGATATTAATAGATCTTTTGATAATTTAAATAGAGGAGGTTCTCGTTATGAAGGTCGGCATACTTACAGGAGGCGGAGATTGCCCGGGGCTAAATGCCGTTATAAGGGCCGTTGTTAGAAGGGGGCTCCAGTTCGGGTTTGAATTCGTCGGCATAAGGGACGGTTGGGCCGGCCTTGTCGAGCCTTCCACAATGGAGCTTGCGAGGGAAATGGTCTCGGGTATACTTCCAAAGGGCGGGACCATACTCGGCACTTCAAGGACAAACCCCTTCAAGCAGAAGGGGGACGTGGAGTCGGTCATGAAGAACCTCAAGGCCCTCGGCATCGACGCCGTCGTATGTATCGGGGGGGACGATACCCTGGGGGTGGCGGCGAAGTTTTTTGAAATGGGCGTCAATACGGTTGGGGTCCCCAAGACCATCGACAACGACCTCTGGGGCACGGACTTCACCTTCGGCTTTGATACGGCGGTAAGCATCGTCACATGGGCGCTTGACAGGCTCCATACCACAACAGAGGCGCACCACCGGGTTATGGCCGTGGAGGTGATGGGAAGGCACGCCGGCTGGATCGCCGTTTACGGGGGGCTTGCCGGAGGGGCCGACGCCATACTCATACCGGAGCGGCCCTTCGACGTGAACGAGGTGTGCGCATGTATAAAGAAGAGAAGGGACGCCGGCAAGGCCTTCAGCCTCGTCGTGGCGGCCGAGGGCGCTTATCCCAAAGGCGCCGGCGGCATGATAACCAGGGACAAGACCCTTGACGCCTTCGGCAACGTAAGGCTTGGCGGAGTGGGGGAGTTTCTGGCCAGTGAGATAGAGGAAATAACAGGCATTGAAACGCGTTATGTCGTTCTCGGCCACCTTCAAAGAGGCGGCACGCCCACGGCCTTCGACCGTATCCTCGCCACGCGTTACGGCGTCAGGGCTATAGAGATGGTCAAGGAAGGGAAGTTCGGCCGGATGGCGGCCCTTCAGGGCGGCGGTATCGTCGACGTCTCCCTTAAGGAAGCGTCGAGCAAGACCAAGACCGTTGACATGGAGATGTACAGGACGTCGGAGATATTTTTCGGGTAGGCCTTATTCTTAAGATGAAATTCCTTTTTACGATTCAGGCCTTTGTACTCTGTCTGTTGCTCTTTAGCCTCACGGCCTGCGGGAAAAAGACCTCAGACGAGGAGGCGATAAGGGAGACGGTGCGGGCGGCGGCGACAAGCGTGGAGGAGAAGGATTTAAAGACCCTTATGGGCCTTATCTCAAGGGGGTTTTACGACAATAACGGCAACGATTATAAGGGCCTTAAGGGGATGCTCTTTTACCAGTTCATGCGCCCCGGTAAACTGAAAGTCTTTTTGCGGGGCGTCCGTATCAGTGTGGAGGGCGGCAACGCCGTTCTTGACGCGAAGGTATTTGTAATGAGGGGCAGGGATTTAAACGGTCTTAAGGGTATAATCCCCAGGGACGCGGAGGGGTTTAAGGTCAGCGCGGTTCTGGAGAAAGACGACGGCCGCTGGAAGGTCTTGAGCGCCCGGTGGAACGAGGCCGGTCTGGCCGGGATTTTATGAAGAGGAAGGTCGCCAAAGAGGACTTTCCCGTAAAGGGTTCTCTGCAAAAATTCTTCGCCGACGCCATGCTCGGAAGGCTCGCCACCTGGCTGAGGATCCTCGGCTTCGATGTGGCATATGAACGGAAAATAGACGATAAAGAACTCGTGGAGAGGGCACAAAAAGAGGACAGGATTATCCTTACGAGGGACACCCTCCTTGTAAAGAGGCGCGGGGCGAGGGGGAGGAGTTTCTTCGTCGAGGGGGATCGTTTTGAGGTACAGCTCCGCCAGGTCGCTGAGAGGTTCGCCATAGACAATAAAAGCGTCCTTACGCGGTGCGTAAGGTGCAACACGCTCCTCGAAAGGGTGGAGAAAGAGTCTGTCAGGGATCTGGTCCCGCCCTACGTCTATAAGACGCAGGAGGAGTTCTCACGGTGTCCCCGGTGCGCGCGTATCTACTGGGCCGGAACTCATAGAGAGAGGATGCTTGAAAAATTATCCGCCCTTATTAACGGTAAAGGGGCGCTCTGAAAAAGGTCTTGAGGGGTATGATATGACGGACAAAAAAGGTGGGTATCTCATATCTTTTGTGACGGCGCGGGGTGAGGAGGAGGCGGAGAGGATAGCCGAACTGGTGGTCTCCGAGGGGCTTGCCGCCTGCTGTAATATCGTGGCCGGCGTAAAATCCATTTATACATGGAAAGGGGAGGTCTGCAAGGAGGGGGAGGTCCTCTGTATATTCAAGACGAGAAGAGATTTATTTGAGAGGTTCATGGAAAGGGTCATCGCCCTCCACAGCTACGAAGTCCCCGAAGTCATAGCCGTTAATATCGAGGCCGGGTCTCAAAAATATCTCGACTGGATAGACGAGGTGATGGGCAAGGGCTGATTCTAAGACGGGCCATGAGAGTATGATTAATGGGGGTTTTTTCACCCCAACGCGGTCTCTTGGCCTGGTAAAAAGATTTTGACAAATAGTCGCACGCTATGTTAATTATTTAAAATTAAGTTTTTCAGATTGGAGAAACTTTCATGAGCCGCTAGCTCAGTTGGTAGAGCATCTGCCTTTTAAGCAGAGGGTCCGGGGTTCGAGCCCCCGGCGGCTCACCATTTTATGTTGATAATGGGTTGCAAAGCGGCCCGGTCTTCTAAGCCGGCGTGAACTTTTACATGGCATAATAAAAAATTTCAGGACTGCACAGGGGTTTTGATTGTCAAGGATAAGGTAGTACCTTTTGTTATAGGGGTCTTGTGTCGCAAGGCGCGATTTTCAGGACTGCACAAAAAGTTTCCGTAGTAAAGGGCGTGAGAGTGGTATTCGCCCTGATAGTTTTTTAATTAAACTGCGTAAGTTTAAAGGACCGCATAAAAAGTCCCCATCGTCTAGAGGCCAAGGACACCGCCCTTTCACGGCGGCGACGGGGGTTCGACTCCCCCTGGGGACGCCAGTT
>JBHHVI010000026.1:0-25475 GCA_046754225.1 Thermodesulfobacteriota bacterium
GTGGGCGGTGCCGCCCCACCGGGCTTTATAACCCTTTAACGTGACCGTCTGATGTCGGTGAGGCGGCGCGACGCACGAAATCATGATAGTTGAAATCCTGCTCTGGTCGGTCGCTATAATACTCGTGGCAGCCGGACTTCTCGGTCTTGTGCTTCCCGCTGTGCCGGGCTCTCCGCTTATCTTCCTCGGTCTTGTCTCGGCGTCGTGGGCGGAAGGGTTTTCCCATGCCGGCGCGCGCACCCTCACCCTTCTCGGGGTTATCGCTATCCTGATTTACGCCGTGGACTTTGCGGCCGGCGCGTTGGGTGCCAGGCGCTTCGGTGCGTCGAGACGGTCTGTTATCGGCGCCGCAGTCGGCGCGGTGGTCGGTCTTTTTTTCGGCGTCGCGGGGGTCTTTTTAGGCCCCTTCGCAGGCGCGGTCATAGGCGAGCTTACCGTCAGGCCTGACATCTTAGCCGCGGGCCGCGCCGGTCTCGGCGCGACTATCGGTCTTATACTGGGGACAGCGGCGAAACTCTCCCTGGGTTTTTCAATGCTGGCTGTCTATATCTTCGTCCGTTTTGTTACGTAGGGCGTGTATAGAAATCCGTAATCGAGGTTTTCGAATATTTTTTAGCGGACATAGCCCGGCCGGCATTTATAAAAAATTTTCTTGATGCGTAGGTAAGAGTCCGCTAAATATTCTTTAAGCACGTTACTGGGGCATAAAATATCAGGCGCTATGATTCCCAATAAAAAATCACAGGAGGCACGGTGAAAAAAAGGACGCTGTTGGCATGGTCCAGCGGCAAGGACAGCGCCTGGGCGCTCCATAGCCTCCGTCAGTGGCCTGACATAGAGGTCAAAGGCCTCTTCTGTACGGTAAATGAGGAGTTCGGGCGCGTCGCCATGCACGCCGTAAGGGTGGAGCTTCTAAAAAGGCAGGCTTCGAGTATCGGCCTTCCCATCGAGATGATCCCCCTCCCTCACCCATGCGGCGACTCCGAATACGAGGCGATAATGAAGGCCTTTGTGGGCAGGGCAAAAGAGGCCGGCGTTGAATGCTTCGCCTTCGGCGATCTCTTCCTTGAGGGGATACGCGAGTACAGAGAGAGAAGCCTCGCCCATACCGGCATAACCCCTCTCTTCCCGCTATGGGGAAGGGAGACGAAGGATCTCTCCGGGGAGATGGTAAGGGGAGGACTCCGGGCGAAGATAACATGTATAGACCCCCGGAGGCTCTCCGCCGGGTTTGCCGGGCGGGACTATGACAGGGGATTCCTTGAGAGTCTTCCCGGGGCCGTAGACCCCTGCGGTGAAAACGGAGAGTTTCACAGCTTCGCCTTTGACGGTCCCATCTTCAAAGAGGCCGTAAAGGTCAGAGTCGGTGAAACCGTGACCCGCGACGGTTTCGTCTTCACCGATTTATTGCCGGGGTAGGTCTCCGCCTCTCAAAAAAACCTTAAACGCCTTGACAAAGAGAGGTCTATTTTAATAGAATAAAGCACTCATCGTTTTGCCGTTGTTTTTATTTACGGGGCTTTGCCTGCGCCTTGACGGCCGCGGGTTTTTTTGCCGAGGGCCCATAGCTCAGTTGGAAGAGCCACCGGCTCATAACCGGTCGGTCCCAGGTTCGAGTCCTGGTGGGCCCACCATTTTTAGTCAGGAGGATGTGTTTGCAAAGCCAGATCAAGATACTCGAAAACCTTCAAAAGATAGACCTTGAAATAGGCGTGGTTGAAAGGGAGGAAAGGGATTATCAGCTGGAGATCGAAGCCTTCTCCGGGGGGCTTAAGGTTCTTACCGAAGAGATGGAGGCGATAGACGCCGAGGTGAACGAACTGAACGAACCGCTCCGGGAGATCGAAGAGAGGATAAGAAAGGCGAACGATAAAATAGAAAAGGACCAGTCCAGGAGAAGTTCCATAAAGGGCGACAGGGAGTTGAAGGCCCTTAACAAGGAATTAAAGACCGCCGAAAAGATAAAGAGACTGGCCGAGAAAGAGGCCGAAGAGTTCAGGGCGCGGATTACGGAAAGGAAGGTAGTCCGGGAAGCAAAGGAGATGGAGGCCGAAAAGAAGGCCGGGGAGGTAGAAAGGCTTACTGGCGAACTTGACGGCAAAAAGGCCGTCTGGCATAAGGCCTTTTCGGATAAGAAGGAGAAAAGGGACGCACTGAAGGCCTCCCTTAACGCCGATATACTCGCCATGTATGAGAGTATAAGGTCGAGAAGGGGGGAGAGGGCCGTGGTCCTCCTTAAAAACGAAGCCTGTCATGGTTGCTACATGCATGTGCCCCCCCAACTCAACATACGCCTCCGACGCGGCGAAGAAGAGATTATAAGGTGTCCCCACTGCCACAGGATACTCTACGTGGAGGATGAAGCGCAGCCAGAGGCTATTTAAGGATGCCCTCTAAACCCCCGCCCACTACACCCCCCACGTCTGATAACCTTACACAAAACTTCCTTAATGAACTCGCCAGTACGCTCGACCTGGAAAAGACCATTAAAAAACTGAATATCTCAAGGGAAGATGCCAGGGGAATTCTTCGTACCCTCGGGGCGCGGCGCGGAAAAAAGGCGGCCCCTGGTCTTTACGAGTTGTACGTTGACGGGGCGTCGCGCGGTAATCCCGGAGAGTCCGGGGCGGGCGCCGTAATTAAAGACCACTCGGGCAGAGCGGTAAAACGGCTTAAGAAGTATCTCGGAACGGGCACGAACAACATGGCCGAGTACAAGGCGCTTATTATGGGACTTGAGGCGGCCCGCTCAATGGGGGTGTCGAAAATATTGGTCTACGCCGACTCCGAACTTATGGTCAGGCAGTTAAGCGGGGTTTACAAGGTGAAGAGTGAAACCCTTTTGCCGCTCTATGAGAGGGCAAGGGGACTCCTCTCCGGTTTTTCCGAATATAAGATAAAGCATATACCGAGGGACCGGAATAAGGCCGCCGACAATCTCGCCAACGAGGCCATAGACTCCCACCGATAATTTTTTATGCGCGCCCGGGTTCCGCCTCTTCGCGGGTTTTAAGGCCGGGCATAAAAGAGCCGGCGCTGTTGATTTTCCCCCGGGCAATATTCTATTATATAGATACGGGGTTTTAAAGGTCCGTAAAGACGCCGGAGGATGCAGGGCGGCCGCTGCCGCTTTTTCGGCGGTGGAGGAAAGTCCGGACACCACCGGGCAGGGAGGTCGTTAACAACGACCGGGGGCGACCCCAGGGATAGGGCCACAGAAAAGATACCGCCCGGAGGGGACTACCCTCCGGGTAAGGGTGAAAAGGCGGGGTAAGAGCCCACCAGCCTGCCGGGCGACCGGCGGGGCTCGGCAACCCCCTCCCGGTGCAAGGCCAAATAGGTTCCGCTTTAAGGACGGCCCGTCCTTGTCCCCCCTCACGGGGTGCGGCGGAACGGGTTGGCTGCTTGAGCCCCATGGCAACAGGGGGCCCAGATAAATGGCCGCCGTCCCGGCCCGTCCGGGATTACAGAATCCGGCTTACGGCATCCTCCGGCGTCTTTACGCGCGCCTTTAAATTGATATACAGAGTTAGGCCTGTAGATAAGGTGGACCCTTTAGTATTTTTCCAGGGATGAGCTCTCCAGGGCCGGCTGTACCCTTTCCTCAAGCTTAAACAGTAGAGATCAAGGATAGCCCTCAAAGGCCTCGCCGGAAGATTTTTTTCCATCCAGCCGGCTTTCCCGTTCTCTTGAGCCCTGTCAACAGGCACCATTGTTCTTTGACCGGGCTTTTTCCCGGCAGATTGACCTTTCTCTTAAGGCCCGGAGCAAAAAATCTTTTCCATGTAATACGGTTGGGTTATAATGACCTGACTTGATGGTATAGAAAGGCCGCCCGCCATGGGTATAAAAGCAAAATACGCGATAGTAATCTCAGGGCTTTTGTTGCTCATAACATCCGCCATGGGCGCCTTCATGGTCCTCAGCCAGAGGCATTCCATGGAATCCCAGGTCCGCTCCATGGCAAGCACCATTACCGGCCAGTTCGCGGAGAACAGCAAGATTCCTCTCCTTGAAAACGACGGCCTCGCCCTTAACGGGCTTATACAGAACCTCCTCAAGTCTCCCATGATATCGGACGCCTTTGTCCTGAACGACAAGATGACCATCGAGGCCCATAAAGACTTCCATAAGGTCGGTGTGGGTTTTTACGGCAAGGGACGCATCGAGGGCGCCGGCGGCGCGGGCCCGTGGTTCGTCGAGGAGGATGAAGGCTCGATTATATACGCCTCTCCCATTGTATTCAATGAGACGAGGGTTGGGTATACTGTAGTATCTTTTTCAAAGGCCTTTGTAAGCGAGAGGGTGCGCGCCGCCGTTACAAGCGTGATAATAATTACGGTCCTGGTCATAATCCTCGGCTCTGTCCTGTCCATTCCCCTCGCCTCCGGTTTTTTAAGGCCTGTATTCAGGCTTCTTAAAGGCACCAAAGAGATAATCATAGGAAACCTCGACTACCGTATCCCCGAGGGGGGAAGAGACGAAGTGGGCGAGCTTGTGAGGTCCTTTAACCACATGGCCTCGGAACTGAAGAAAAAGGAAATACTCAAGGGCGCCTTCAACCGGTACGTCAGTCCAAATGTGGCCGACGAGATTTTAAAGAAACCAGCAAGCCTTGACCTCGGCGGCGACAGAAGGGTTGTGACCGTATTTTTCGCCGATATAAGAGACTTTACAAGGCACGCGCAGGCCATGAACCCCGAAGAGACCGTAGAGGCCCTGAACAGGTATTTTACGCTCATAACAGAGATAGTCTTCCGTTTCGAGGGGACCATTGATAAATTCATAGGTGACGCGGTTATGTGCGTATTCGGCTCTCCCATAAGAAGGGAAGACCACCTCGAAAAGGGCGTAAAGGCCGCCGCGGCCATAAGAGACGCCATTGACAGGGTGAACATCGGAAGAGAGGGCCGCGGGCTCATCCCCTTTTATATGGGTATAGGAATAGACTCGGGAGAGGTCATAGCGGGCAACATGGGTTCAAAGGCAAGGATGGAATACACGGCGGTGGGGGAGACGGTGAATATGGCGTCCAGGCTTTCCGGGCTTGCCGGAAAGGGAGAGATTGTTATTTCCGGGGCCCTTTATCTTTCGATTCAAGATAATGTCACGGCCCGTGAGATGGAGGGGGCGGCCATAAAAGGTATTGACACTCCAGTTAAGCTCTATAGTATAGTTGACCTTAAAGAGAGTTGGAAAGGTGATGTCGATGGTGTTGTTGAAGAGACGATTAAGAGCCTTGGCGAAGAGGATATCCTGCCTTAGTCTCCTCGGCGCCGTTCTTTTTTTATTCGCCGCGGGCTGCGCCCACGTTTCTCCCGTTTATATCTTCGGGTCCGATTACAGGCAGGCCGTTATCCTCTACGAGAAGGGCCTTATTATGGAGGCCAAAAAGAAGGCACGGGCCGTTCAGAAGACCAGCCCCGATTATAAGCCCGCAGTTGAGCTGATTAAAGAGGTCGACAGGCTCGCCCCTGAGATTTCAAGAGAACACATGGAGCTCGGCGAGGACTATGAAAAGGCCGGAATCGTAACGAAGGCGATAGAGGAGTATGCCCTTGCCCTTAAATACAACCCGTCGAACCACTGGGTCGAGAGGAAGATAAAAATACTCTCAGAGCTGAAAGATCAAAGGAAACCCGGCAAGGTTGAAAAGACCTTTCTAAAGATAAAAAAGAGCATGGAGAGTAATAAGGCTGAGGGCGCCAGGGACCCCGAAGAGGCCGCCGGAGAGCATTACATAAGAGGGAAGTTCTATCTGGTGACGGGGAATTACTGGCGGGCTATAGACGCCTTCACGGCCGCGCTCAAATCGGTCCCCGATTACAAGGACGCCGAGGGTCTTCTCAAGAGGGCCATACGCGAGAAAAAGTGGTTCACCGAGTACCACTTCAAGAGGGGGCTGGAATTCTTCAAAAAAGAGGAACTCGACCTCGCCATAAGAGAGTGGAACACCGTCCTTTCCCTCGACCCATCCAACACCGAGGCCGCCGACTACAGGAAGAGGGCCGAGGCGATAAGAGAAAAGGTCGAGAAGATAAAGGAAAGGCAGACTGACGGTAAAAACGGGTCCAAATAGATTTCAATGCCATCCGGGTTATAGGGGACGGCAGTTGATTTTTATTGCCTCTCTCCCGCTCTAATATTTTTACAACCCTTCGGCCTTCTCCCGCCAACTCCATTTGCCAGGATATGCCTTCAAGAGCGAGCCCGGCCTTTTTTTAGCCGCCCCAAAAATCGCCTTCCGGAACAACTCAAATACAATCTTTCATCCCTGTAAATCCGCGATAAAAAAATCTTCAATTTTCTTGAAATTTCACACTGAGATGTGACAAAAATCCCTTGACAAATTAGGGTTTCAAGAATATAGTCGACTGGTGTGGTGGTATAAAGTGGTATAGAGTGGTATAAGACCGTCTTGAGGTGGTATGAAGCGGTATGGCGGGGATAAAAAAGTTTTTATCTGTAAGGGCCTTAACTTTAAAGAAGTCCGGAAGGCGGGGTAACGTAAAAAATGTTCAGGGGCAGGTTCGAACATTCTCTCGACTCCAAGGGGAGGCTCAGCATACCTTCGAGGATAAGGGAGACCCTTAACGAGCGGTACGACTTCCGGCTCGTTGTGACGACCTTCGACGGTTGCCTCATCGCCTACCCCTTTGCCGAGTGGCGGAAGCTCGAAGAGAAGATCGCGGCGCTTCCGGAATTCAAGAAGGATACGCGCGCCTTCTTGAGGTTCTTTTACTCAAGCGCCTCGGACTGCTCCATAGATAAGCTTGGGAGGATACTTATACCGCAGGCCCTGAGGGATTACGCCAATTTTGAACGTGACGTCGTCTTGATCGGGGCCTTCAGGCATATAGAGATATGGTCAAAGGCCCTATGGGATAAGGCCGAGCAGGAGGCCTCCACTGAAGAGATCGGGGATACCCTTGAGCGCCTGGGGCTTTAAAGATGGAGTTCACGCACCGCCCGGTTATGGCGCGCGAAGTGCTCCATTATCTCAACTGCCGTCCGGGGCGGACATATATTGACGGCACGGCCGGAGGGGGCGGACACGCCTTTGAGATATTGAAGGCCACGGGGCCCGACGGCCTCCTCATAGGGATTGACCGCGACGCCGACGCCCTGGCCGCGGCCGGCCAAAAACTAAAACCTTACGGGAAGAGGGCCGTTCTTGTGAGGGAAAACTTGGCGAACCTTAAGGAGGTCTTAAAGGGGTTTGGTATCGGGGCGGTGGACGGCGTACTCTTTGACCTCGGGGTATCTTCATATCAGCTCGAAGAGCCGGGGCGCGGTTTCAGTTTCCGCTCTGACGCCCGGCTCGACATGAGGATGGACAGGAGGCAGAAACTTTCGGCCTTTGACATTGTGAACACCTTTGATGTGAAAGACCTCGCACACATAATAAGGCGGTACGGGGAAGAGAGGTTTTCAATGCGTATAGCGCGAGCCATAACCGCAAGGCGGAAGCAAAGGCCTCTGGAGACAACAATGGAACTGGCTGAAGTAGTTCTGCGCGCCGTGCCGAAAAAATTCCATTCCATGAGGACCCATCCGGCCACAAAGACATTCCAGGCCCTCCGTATAGCCGTAAACGGCGAGATCGAGAGCCTTGAAAGGGGTCTGGAGGAGGCCGTTGAAGTCCTCGGGCCGGGGGGCAGATTCGTGGTCCTCTCTTACCACTCCCTCGAGGACAGGCTGGTAAAAAACGCCTTCAGAGACTCAGCGAGAGGATGCCTGTGCCCTCCCCGGATACCGAAGTGCGTATGCGGGCACGTTCCGGTTGTAAGGATTTTGACGAAAAAGGCGCTCACGCCGGAGCCCCGGGAGGTAGAAGAAAACCCGCGCTCCAGGAGCGCCAAGCTGAGGGCCGTGGAGAAGTTATGAGACCGGGATCGGGATAAACAACGAAAGAGGGGCTTAAGTGTCGTACACCTTTTCCAAAAAGCTCGCCATGGCGGGCGTACTCAAGTCCCAGGGGGTTAAGTCCAGGAGAAACCTGAGGGACACGGGTTTCCTTTATGCAGCCGTACTCGTCTCTTTCGTCCTCATAGGCTTTCTCTTTTTCTACATATGGTGCAGGCTTACCGTGGTGAGCACCGGCTATGAGATGTCGAGGGCCAACGTAGAGAGGAACGCGCTCCTGGAAAAGAACCGGCGACTAAGGCTTGACTTTACAAGGCTTAAATCCCCTGAGAGGATTGAGCTTATAGCGACGAGGGACTTAGGGCTCGTCCATCCCACGGGCAGTCAAATTGTAAGGATAAGATGAAAAAGGGAAAAAGGTCATTTTTGAAGGTCCGCATATTCATGGTGCTGTTTTTCTTTCTCGCCGTCTTCTCGGCGATACTCTTCAGGGCCTTCCAGCTCCAGGTGCTTGAAAGCGGCAAACTTAAAAGGATAGCCTCGAACCAGCACGTAAGGACCATAAACATCCAGTCCAAGAGGGGCGGCATATACGACAGGAATTCCAAAGAACTCGCCGTAAGCCTTGAGGTCAGCTCCGTTTACGCTCAGCCTGAAAAGATAGAGAGGCCGGCCGGCGCGGCAAGAAAGCTTTCAAGGATCCTCAAGGTAAGCGCCGGCAATATTAAGAAAAAGATGAGGAGAAAGAGAAATTTTGTCTGGCTCAAGCGCCAGGTCGACCTTAAGGAAAAAGAGAGGGACCTGATTGATGGGATAGAGGGGGTCGGGTTGATAAGTGAGAGTAGGCGTTATTACCCGAGCCGCGAGCTCGCCTCCAACATAATCGGTTTCATGGGCGTCGATTCCGTGGGCCTTGAGGGGGTGGAGCTCTATTACAACGACTTTTTGAGCGGCAGATCGCGTAAGATTATCGGGGGCAGAGACGCCGCCGGCAGGCTTATCCTTTTCGGCGACACCAACAGGGAGGTCCCCGTCGAGGGCATGAGCGTGGAGCTCACCATCGACAAGACCATACAGTATATAGCGGAAAAGGCCCTGAAGGGGGCCGTGGAGAAGACGGGGGCGAAAGGGGGTATGGCCGTCGTCATCTCTCCGAAGACAGGGGAGATACTCGCCATGGCCAATATGCCCACCTTCGACCCCAACCGTTTCAAGAGATACCCCTCGCGGTTCTGGCGCAATAAAGCCGTTACAGACGCCTTTGAGCCCGGCTCCGTCTTAAAGGTCTTTTTAGCCGCCGGGGCCATTGAGGACGGTGCGGTAAAACCGGGGGATATCTTTTATTGCGAAAACGGGAGCTACAGGGTCGCCGACAGGGTCTTTCACGACTCTGAAAAGCACGGATGGCTTTCAGTGCCCCAGATAATAAAATACTCCAGCAATATAGGGGCATTAAAGATAGGAGAGAAACTCGGCAAAGAAAAACTTTACAGGTATCTCAAAAACTTCGGTTTCGGCTCAAAAACGGGAGTGGACCTCCCGGGAGAGACGACAGGGTCCCTCAGGGATTACAGGGACTGGTCGGGCGTGACACTCTATACCGTCTCATTCGGCCAGGGGATCTCCACCTCGGCGCTCCAGCTTGTAACGGCGATGTCGGCCCTGACGAACGGCGGGTTTTTGATGAAGCCCTATGTGGTAAAGGAGATTAGAAACGCGAAGGGGGAGGTTATCAAGAAAAATACCCCCGTTATCGTACGCAGGGTCATATCCTCGGAAACCGCCGGAAAAATGACCCGCATATTAACCGCGGTTACGCGCCGGGGAGGCACTGGACCAAGGGCCGCCGTCGACGGCTTTGAGGTGGCCGGCAAAACGGCCACCGCCCAGAAGCCGGACCTTAAAAACGGCGGTTATCTCAAGGACTCATACGTGGCGTCATTTCTGGGCTTTGTCCCGGCAAAGGACCCGGCCCTCGCCATACTCGTTACCCTTGACGAGCCTGGGGGAAGGAACTATTACGGCGGCGCCGTGGCGGCCCCTGTCTTTAAAGAGATCGCCTCGCGGAGCCTCTCTTATCTCGGGATCTTCCCCGATACGGCCCCCGGTCCCGTCATAAGGCTTGCGGCTTTGGGCCCCGGGGATTTAAAGCCCCGGCTATACAGAGACGCCCGGGCCGGCAGTGGAGATAAAGGCGTTGTTCCTGAATTCAGGGGCAAGACGCTCCGTAAGGTTTTAAGTACGGCCGGAGAGTATTCACTGGACGTGGAGGTAATCGGCGGAGGTGTGGCCGTCAGGCAGAGGCCCGCCGCCGGGAAAAAGATCGGGCGCAAAGGCACGGTGTCGGTATGGTTTCAATGAGGGCGGTCTTTTTAATGAAAAACATATTTGAAAGATGGGGCCCGTTGTGAGAAAATATTCGTCTGAATTAGAAGGGTTTTGCCCACCTGCATCCTCTCTCTCTGGTCTCGGGCGCGTTCTTCCCATCGAGCAGCATAAGGTATTAAAAAAAGACAAACATCACTTAGTTGAGGGGGGGCTTTCTGCTACCCTTGCAATGGTGTAGGTATTCATATTAATCCCCTCGGGGCGGGTTTAAGATATGAGGCTATTGGAAGCCAAAGAGGTTTTAAAGGGGGTCAGGATTCTCGGCCCCGATGATATTGAGATCTCCGGGATACATTATGATTCGAGATGTATCGCGCCGGGTACTTCCGGCGTTATGTTCGCCGCTTTACCTGGCGGCAATCTTGACGGCCACTCTTTTATAAGAGACGCCGTAGCGAGGGGCGCCTCTTGCGTACTTACGGAAAAGCCGTCGGGCGTTGATTTTAAGGGCGGGTCCGTAACCGAGGTTATCGTGCCCGACGTGAGGGAGGCAATGGCCGCCCTATCCACCCGGCTCTACAGCGACCCGTCGAGCTCCATGACCCTTGTGGGGGTTACGGGCACCAACGGCAAGACGACTACGACCTATCTTCTGGAATCCATATTCAAAGAGGCGGGGTTTAAGGCCGGGGTAATCGGCACCATCAACTACAGGTATGGTGAAAAGGTTTTTCCCGCTCCCCATACCACCCCCGAGGCGCCGGACTTGCAGAGGATACTCAGGGAGATGAAAGGGGCAGGGGTTACTCACTGCGCCATGGAGGTCTCCTCGCATGCCCTCAAGCAAAAAAGGGTTAACGGGTGCGGCTTCGACGCGGCGATATTCACTAACCTCACCCACGAGCACCTTGATTACCATAATACGATAGAGGAGTATTTTGAGGCGAAGGCGCTTCTCTTCGGACTCTTAAAGGAAGGGGCTGGCCGGGCCGTAATAAACGCCGACGATGAGTGGTCGGTGAAACTCCCGGCCGGAGACAAACTCAGTTACGGCCTGGGTGGCGGCGCGGATATCCACCCCCTTGGATACAAACTAACCAGGGACGGGATAGAGGCCCTTGTCTTAACGCCCCGGGGGACGGTTGCCGTATCCTCACGTCTTGTGGGCGAATATAACCTCCGTAACATACTCGGCGCGGTGGCCGCGGGATGCGCCATAGGTGTCGGGCTCCGCAGTATGGAAAAGGGCGTCGCGGCGCTTCAGAGGGTGCCGGGCAGGCTTGAGAAGATAGATATTACGGGGGTAAATCAGGAGCTCTTATTCAACGCCTATGTTGATTACGCGCACACACCAGACGCCCTTGAAAGGACGCTCTTGGCTTTAAGGGAAATCTCAGAGGGAAGGATTATCACCGTCTTCGGCTGCGGCGGGGACAGGGACAGGGAAAAGAGGCCCGTCATGGGCGCTCTGGCCGCGGAGCTTTCCAATGTCGTAATCGTAACTTCGGACAACCCCCGCGATGAAGACCCCCTTGAGATAATAAAGGATATAGAATCGGGAATAGAGGGCGTAAAGAGGTTCGACCCCTGGGATATGACAATGGAAAAACTTCCCGAGGGGGGCCGGGGTTACGTCGTTATGCCGGACAGGGGCGCGGCCATCAGAAAGGCCGTTACAATTGCGCGTCCCGGCGATACGGTCCTTGTGGCCGGCAAGGGGCATGAGGACTACCAGATAGTGGAAGGTAAAACCGTGCATTTTGAGGACTCCGAGGAATTGAAAAACGCCGTAACCTCTATGAGCGGTTATTAATATGATGACCTTTAAAGAGATAGCCGACGCCACGCGCGGCGTATTAAAGCAAGGCTCCTCAGGCTCCCACGGCGCCGCGGCCTCGGGCATCTCCGTCGATACGAGGACATTAAGGGAGGGCGAGGTCTTTTTCGCCCTGAAGGGGCCGAACTTTGACGGGCACGCCTTTATCAGCGAGGCCCTTGGCAAGAAGGCGTCGGGCGTTGTCGTGGAGAAGGGGAGCAAAGTTGAAATCCCCGACGGCCTTTCAGCCGTCTTCGTGGAGGACACCCTCAGGGCCCTTGGAGATACGGCCGCTTCCTTGAGGAGGCGGGTTCGAGTGCCCCTTGTAGCGGTAAGCGGAAGCACGGGAAAGACCACGACAAAAGAGATGGCCGCCGCCATTCTCGCCAGATCAAGGCCGGTATTGAAGACCGAGGGGAACAGGAACAATCTCGTGGGGCTGCCGCTCACCCTTTCGGGCATTAACAGTTCTCACCGTGCCGCCGTCGTGGAACTCGGCATAAGCGGGCCCGGCGAGATGAAGAGGCTTGTGGAGATTTCCGACCCCGACGTGGCCCTGATAACGAATATAGGAAGGTCACATATGGAGGGGCACGGGGATATAGAAGGAGTGGCCGGGGCAAAGAGGGAACTCTTTGACTGCTCAAGGCCCGAGTGCTTCAAGGTGGTGAACCTTGACGATGAGCTTGTGGTGAGGTCGGCTGAGGAGCATAGCGCCGGGGTTATTACATTCGGTTTTAATAAAGAGGCCGATGTAAGGGTGGAGGATTTCAGGGCCGGTGACAATCTCTCCGGGTCTACCGCGAGATTTTTCGTCAGGGGCGAGCCTGTTGATATAAGGCTCAGGGTCCCGGGCGTATTTAATATGGCCAACGCCGCCGCCGCCGTAGCGGCGCTTCTTCCCCTCGACGTATACCTTGACGACATATACGAGGGGCTTTACGGTTTTACCGGAGTCAGCGGGAGGCTGGAGATTGTAAGGAGCGGGGCTCTGACCATACTTGATGATACATACAACGCGAACCCGGAGTCCGTTTCAGCGGCCCTCGGCGCTCTCAAGGGCGCGGCGGGCAGGCGGGTGGCGGTACTGGGGGAGATGCATGAACTCGGAGAGTGTGCCGAAGGGGCCCACAGGGAGACGGGCAGGCTCGCCGCCGAGGCCGGGATTGATATGATTGTGGCGGTGGGGAGATGGTCGTCAGTAGTTGTCGACGGTGCGCTCGACGCGGGGTTCAGAGCGCGGCTTGCCTACGGTTTCGATGATTGGAAAAGTGCGTTAAAGGCCCTCAAGGGCGATTTACTCAAGGCCGGGGACGTCCTCCTCGTAAAAGGGTCAAGGGCGGCTGGGCTTGAAGAAGTCGTCCGGGGACTTTCAGACCGGGATAACTTCAAGGAAGCCTGCTGCTGAAGAGTAAGGGATGCTATATTATTTTTTATTTCCACTCGCGAAGTACCATACGGTCTTTAACGTATTTCAATATATAACGTTCAGGACCATCTACGCGGCAGTGACGGCGCTGGTTTTGAGCTTTATCATGGGGCCGTACCTTATCACGAGGCTCAAGAAGATGAATATCGGCGAGGTTGTGAGAGAAGACGGGCCTCCGACACACGCCCTCAAGGAGGGCACCCCCACTATGGGCGGGGCCTTGATCCTTATCGTTGTTATCTTCTCCGTGATGCTCTGGGGCAACCTTAACAACTCTTATATATGGCTCCTTTTATTCGTAACGGTAGGCATGGGGCTCATCGGGTTCTTCGATGATTTTAAAAAGGTCATAAAGAAGCACAAGAAGGGCATGAGGCCCTCTGTAAAGTTTACGGCCCAGGTCTCAGTGGCGCTGGCCGCCGCCCTTTTTATCTATTACACGAAGTCCGACACAATAATAACGATACCCTTTTTCAAGAACGTCGCCATAGACCTTAAGTGGCTTTACATACCCTTTGTAGTGCTCGTTATAGTGGGCACATCAAACGCTGTTAACCTTACGGACGGCCTTGACGGCCTCGCAATAGGGCCCATGATAGTTTGTGCCGCCACATATATGCTCCTGGCCTATCTAACGGGGCATTTGAAGATAGCGAATTACCTGCACATAATGCACGTGCCCATGGCGGGTGAAATTGCGGTCTTCGCGGGAGCCATGGTGGGGGCGAGCCTCGGGTTTTTGTGGTTCAACACTTACCCGGCGCAGGTCTTCATGGGCGACGTGGGCTCGCTTCCACTCGGTGGGGCGCTCGGCACCCTCGCCGTGATGACTAAGCAGGAGGCCCTGCTTCTAATCGTCGGCGGGATCTTCGTCGTGGAGGCCCTGTCCGTCATATTCCAGGTCAGCTCCTATAAACTTACGGGCAAGAGGGTCTTCGCCATGGCCCCGGTCCACCACCACTACGAGCTGAAGGGTTGGGCCGAGCCCAAGATAATAGTGAGGTTCTGGATAATATCGTTAATACTGGCCCTTGTGGCCATAAGCACGTTAAAGCTCAGGTAATGAGAAGAGGAAGGTTTTAATAAAAGATATGGAAGGCGGGGTCTTGGAAAAGGCGGTGTACGGAGAGGAAAAAATGCCATTTATTAAGGCGGAGATGGCGGAGGGTTTCGCCGGGCTTAAAACCCTCGTAGTGGGGCTCGGCTCCACGGGTATCGCCGTTTCAAGGTTCCTGAAAAGGCTCGGCGCCGAGGTTAGCGCCGTTGACGCCAAACCCATGGAAGATATACCCGGCGCGGCGGCACTTGCCGCCGAGGGCGTAAAGGTTCGTTCCGGGCCGGAGTGGCGGGAGGGTTTTTTGAGCGCCTCAATAGTCGTCGTAAGCCCGGGGGTGCCTTCCAGATCCCCGCTACTTCAGGCGGCGCGCTCACGGGGCGCCGAGGTTATAAGCGACGTGGAGCTCGCGTACCGTTTTATGGATGTGCCCGTAATCGCCGTTGCCGGCACCAACGGCAAGACCACCACCACGACTCTCTTGGGAAATATCTTTGAGAAGGCGGGAAAACGCGCCTTTGTGGGGGGCAATATCGGTACCCCTGCCATAGAGTTTTTTGATAGAGAGGAGCGAGCCGAGGCGGCCGTATTAGAGATAAGCAGTTTTCATCTCGAGTCGACCAAGTCATTCAACCCCCATATCGGAGTGCTTTTAAACATTACCGAAGACCATCTCGACAGGTACGACGGCTTCGATGATTACGCGCGCACCAAGATGAGGCTCTTTGAAAACCAGAGAGCAGAGGACTACGCCGTCATAAACGCGGCGGACCCAGTAATAGCCGCAATGTTCGAGGAGAACCCGGCCGCGGCTACGGTGGTGCCTTTCACCGTTAGAGGCGCGTTAACGGAAGGGCTTTTCCTGAAGGGCTCGGAGATAGTCTTTATCAACAGGGCCCTCGGCATTGAAGAGACTTATCCGACGGATATCTTACGGATTAGGGGAGTGCAGAACATAGAGAACGCCATGGCCGCCGCCGCCGCCGCGCGTCTTTACGGTATCTCAAGGGATGTCGTTATGGAGACCTTCGCCGAGTTCGGCGGGCTCAGGCACAGGATGGAGTTTGTAAGGGAATTCGAGGGCGTCCGGTATATAAACGATTCAAAGGGCACCAATATCGGCGCGTTGAAGATGGCCCTTTCGGGGATAGACTCCCCGGTTATACTTATAGCGGGTGGAAGGGACAAGGGGGGCGACTACGGGGCCCTTTCCGGGCTTGTAAGGGGGAAGGTAAAACTCCTTATAACAATGGGAGAAGCGGGCCCCAGGATAAGAGACGCCTTTTCCGGCTCTGTAAAGACCGCTTCAGCCTCCTCACTGGAAGAGGCTGTACTAAAGGCGCGAAGAGAGGCCGGCCCCGGCGATACGGTGCTTCTCTCTCCGGCCTGCTCGAGTTTTGACATGTTCAGGGGATTTAAAGAGAGGGGCGAGCGTTTCAGGACCCTCGTCAAAGGGCTCGCATGAGAAATAAGGCGGTTTTATATCCGGGCCCGCCGGCGGGCGCCGAAAGAAGAGTCCTGCCGCTCTTAAGGCTCAGGGATACGGACAGGCTTTTGATATTGTCGAGCCTCATGCTCGTTGCCATGGGGGTCCTTATGGTCTATTCCACAAGCTATATAATGGCCATGAAGAAATTCGGCGATGAGTTCTTTTTTGTCAAAAGGCACGTAGCCTACGCGGCAATGGGCCTGGTGCTCTTTATTATCGCGTCGAAGTTCCCTTATACCGCCTACCGTAAGATGGCCTATCCCCTGCTTATAGCGGCGGCGCTTCTTCTTATACTCGTCTATGTGCCGGGGATCGGCGTAAAGGCCGGCGGGGCCACGAGGTGGATAAGGCTCGGCCCTCTCGCCTTCCAGCCTTCGGAGCCGGCCAAACTCGCGGTCATATTTTTCCTCGCCTATTCCCTTGAGGCGAAGTCCGGCAGGATAAAGGATTTTTATGCAGGCTTCCTTCCCAATATCCTTATACCCGGCGTCGTGGTGGGACTTATTCTTCTGGAGACCGACCTGGGCACGGCCCTTACGCTTTCGGCCCTTATATTGATTATGGTCTTCGCCGGAGGGGTTAGACTCAGATATATTTTCGCCATGGCCCTTCCCGCATTGCCGCTCATCTATATACTGGTCCATAAGTTCGGGTACATGATGACCCGGATTATGGTCTTTATCGACCCCTGGAAGGACTCTCACGGGGCCGGTTTTCAGATGGTGCAGTCCTTTCTCGCCTTCGGGGCCGGCGGCGTATACGGCGTGGGGCTCGGCGAAGGGATGCAGAAGCTTTTTTATCTGCCCGAGGCGCACACAGACTTCATACTTTCGGTTATAGGCGAGGAGCTCGGGCTCATAGGCGTGGGCTCTGTTATAGTCCTTTATGCGGTTTTCCTCATTTCAGGGGTAAAGATAGCGCTCAGGGCCAAAGACCGTTACGGGACGTATCTCGCCCTCGGGCTTACTTGCATGGTGGTGCTTCAGGCCGTCATTAACATGGCGGTTGTAATGGGGCTTTTACCCCCGAAGGGGCTTACGCTCCCCCTCATAAGTTACGGAGGTACCTCTCTCGTTACGAATATGGTGGCCGTGGGCATACTCCTGAACATCTGCATAGTGGGCAACGAGGCCATTTAGGGGATTTGGGGGGTTTTTTCGAGAGATGATTACAAGAAAGAGGTATGGGGCTTGAAGTTTATATTCGCAGGGGGGGGCACCGGTGGGCATCTTTTCCCGGCCCTCGCCCTCGCCGAGGAGTTCAGGAAAAGGGATAAGGGTGTGGAAATCTTATTCATAGGAGGCAGAGGCGGGCTTGAGGAGAAGATAGTGCCGGCGCGCGGCTTTCCATTGACGCTCCTTAATGTGGCGGGGATTAAAAGGACGCGGGGCGTAAAGAGGATAGCCGCCCTTGTAAAGGCCGCGGCCGCCACCTTTAAGGCGATAAAAATTCTCCGTTCAATAAGGCCCGACGGCGTTATAGGAAGCGGCTCATACTCGTCGGCTCCCGTGGTGACGGCGGCGAGGCTTCTCGGCATAAGGACCGCCATACTTGAGCAGAACGCTTTGCCGGGGCTGACGAACAGGTTTCTCGGCAAGTTCGTAAAGAGGGTTTATGTGGCATTTGAAGAAGCGAAGGAGTTTTTCCCGCGCTCGAAGACGGTTCTGGCGGGAAACCCCATGAGGAAGGAAGTCTTGAAGATGATAGGGGAAAGGTCGAAGGCCTTCCCGGGCAGGGAGGCGGGCAAAAACTTCACCGTTCTCGTCTTCGGTGGAAGTCAGGGGGCCACGGCCATAAACGCGGCCTTCCTCGACGCCTCTGAATATCTTACGGACATATGGGGAGGATTAAGCGTCATACACCAGACGGGCGAGAAGGGGTATCAATACGTAAAGGACGCCTATGAGAGGAAGGGGCTGGAGGCCAGTATCCATAAGTTTATCGATGAGATGGGAGAGGCCTACGCTTCGGCCGACCTCGTTGTGTGCAGGGCCGGGGCAACCTCCATCTCAGAGATAACGGCCTTCGGACTCGCCTCCATACTCGTGCCCTATCCATTCGCCTCTGATAACCACCAGGAGGTGAACGCGAGGTGTCTTTCGGAGCGCGGGGCGGCGGTGATGATACCACAGGAAAAGCTCACCGGCAGGACGCTCGCCGACTCCATAAGGCGTTTTTATGAGAACCACGGGGAATTGAAGTCCGTTAGTGAGAGGGCCGGGGCCTTCGGAAGGCCCGGCGCCGCGGGGGTTATAGCCGATAATTTTCTGGGGCTCATAGCGCCGGGAAGGGGCTTTCAGGAATCGGCCGCGGGGTAGAGGACTTAAAAAGGGTCAATAAAAAATTCAAAGGGGAAAATATGTACAGGGGAAAAATAAAGAGGATACATTTTGTGGGCATAGGCGGGGCCGGCATGAACGGCATAGCCGAGGTCCTTATCAACATGGGCTATGAGGTCACGGGCTCAGACATAGCCGCTTCTGAGACGACAAAAAGGCTCTCCGGGCTCGGGGCCGTCATACATATAGGGCACAGGGCCGAAAACGTCACGGGAGCGCACTGCGTCGTATATTCCTCCGCCATCAGTAAGGATAACCCGGAACTCGCCGCCGCAGCCGCGTTTCAGATACCCATAATACCGAGGGCCGAGATGCTCGCGGAGCTTATGAGGATGAAGTTCGGCATAGCCATAGCCGGCACTCATGGAAAGACCACTACGACGTCAATGGTTTCGTCCATACTCGGAGTCGCCGGTATCGACCCCACCGTGGTCACGGGTGGAAAGCTTAACAACCTTGGCGCCAACGCGAGGCTCGGCAAGAGCGAGTTCCTCGTGGCCGAGGCCGACGAGTCCGACGGGAGTTTTCTTAAACTCTCTCCCACCATAGCCGTCGTTACGAATATAGACCGGGAACACATGGACCATTACAATTCCATGGATGATGTATTCGCGGCCTATCTTGATTTTATGAACAAGGTGCCCTTTTACGGCTGCGCCGTCATATGCCTCGACCATCCGGCCTTACAGAGGCTTATACCCGACATAACAAGAAGGTTTGTCTCTTTCGGCCTGAGCGCCCAGGCCGACGTCCACGCCGGGTCCGTCAAGTGCCGGGGAGTCGAGTCGTCCTTTGACCTCTTCTACGGGGGCGCGAGCCTCGGCAGGGTCACTATAAAACTCCCCGGAGAGCATAACGTGTATAACGCCCTCGGGGCCGTGGCGGTGGCAAGGGAACTGAATATCGGGTTCGAAAAGATAAAGGAAGGGCTTGAGGAGTTTACGGGCGTGGAGAGGCGTTTCCATATAAGGGGCGTCGCTGGCGGCGTTACAGTGGTGGACGATTACGGCCACCATCCCGAGGAGATAAAGGCTGTGTTAAAGACGGCGAAAAATTGTTTTGACGGCCGCGTGGTGGCCGTCTTTCAGCCCCACAGGTTTTCGAGGACTGTAGACCTTTTCGAAGAGTTTCTTTCTTCCTTCAATGACGCCGACAAGCTCGTCCTTACCGGAATATACCCGGCGGGAGAGGAGAGGATGGAAGGTGTCTCCGGGGAGTCACTCTACAGGGCCATAAAAGAGCACGGCCATAAGGATATTACTTATATCGAGGACGTGGAGAAGGTGCCCGCCTACCTCGACGGGGTGGCTGAAAGGGGAGATACGGTCATTACGCTTGGGGCCGGGAATGTCTGGAAGGCGGGGGTCGGCCTTGTGGAGAGGCTTAAAAAAAGAAGGGGCTCAGAGAATCTTCGCATCGTATAGGCGGGGGGAATAAAATGTCCGTACAACAGCAATTGTTTTTCGTGCAGCGTTTTAAGGGAAAGGTGCTCTTCGGCGTGCCCATGAAGGATTATACCTCCATGAGGATAGGGGGGGCCGCCGACGTCATGGCCTTTCCACAGGACGAGAGCGATTTGAAGGATATAATCCATTTCGCCTCCTCCAAGAGGTTCCCCTATTATATACTCGGCTCCGGCACCAACCTCCTTGTGAGGGACGGAGGAGTGAGGGGCATAGTGATAAACATGACCGAAGGCTTTAACGACGTAAGCTGGCGCGATGAAAGAAGCGCCGTGGCGGGGGCCGGGGTCAGACTCGCGGGACTCGTATCGGAGTGCACCAAAAAGGGGCTGAAGGGGCTTGAATTCGCCTCGGGGATTCCCGGGGTGGTGGGAGGGGCTCTTGTCATGAACGCCGGGGCTTACGGCCATGAGATGAAGGACGTTGTCGAGGGCGTGGAGATTATGTCGAATAAGGGCAAGCGGGGATTTGTTCCGAGAGATGAAATAAGTTTCCAATACAGGGGCACGGGGCTGCCCGAAGGCTCTGTCGTTACGAGGGTGCACATGAGGTTCGAAAAGGGCGACCCCGAAGAGGTGAGGCAGAGGGTTAGCGAGTACGGACAGAGGCGTAAGGCTACTTCCTCTATAAATTTTCCCAACGCCGGTTCAATATTCAAGAACCCCGAAGGCAATGCGGCCGGCAGGCTCATTGAAGAGGCGGGCCTTAAAGGGGTCTCAAGGGGCGGCTCCGAGGTCTCCGCCGTCCATGCCAACTGTATAGTAAACAAGGGCGGAGCAAGGGCGGCTGACGTGCTTTCGCTTATGGCCCTTATAAGGGACAGGGTTTATAAGGGGACGGGGGTCGTCCTTGAGCCCGAGATAAAGGTAATAGGAGAGGACTGAGCAAAGGTGGCTGCGTCAGGGAGAAAGTCCTCATTTAAGAAGAAGCTCGTAGGGGTCCTTATGGGCGGCGTCTCAAGTGAGAGGGATATTTCATTAAAGACTGGCAGGTCCGTGCTGAAGGCCCTGAAGGAGTCGGGTTATAGAGCCGTAGGTATAGACGCGGAAAAGGACCTTTGCTCGAAGATAAAAAGGCGCGGCGTAGGAGCGGCCTTTATAGCGCTTCACGGAAGTTTGGGAGAAGACGGCTCCGTGCAGGGCGCCCTTGAGGTCATGGGCGTGCCCTATACGGGCTCCGGGGTGCTGGCGAGCGCTATGGCCATGGACAAGGTTACGGCGAAAAAGATTTTTGGCTATCACGGGATACCCACGCCGGGGTTCATGGTCGCAGAGGTTAAAAGCGGGTCTCCCGGGCTTAAACTACCCCTTATAGTAAAGCCGGCCTCGGGGGGTTCGACCATCGGGGTTACGGTGGTGAGAAAACGGGCCGCGTTGAAGGGGGCGGTCTCAAAGGCGAAAAGGTTCTCCCGCCGGGTGCTCATAGAAGAGTTTATAGAGGGAAGGGAGCTTACGGTGGCGATAATGGATGAAGAGGTCTTCCCTGTAGTCGAAATAATTCCAAAAAAAGGTTTTTATGACTTTAAGGCGAAGTACACGTCGGGGATGACGGAGTTCAGGGCGCCCGCCCCGCTTAAAAAGACCGTTGAAAAGAAGGTTAAGAGAGCCGCCCTCGGGGCTTACACGGCGCTTCGGTGCAGAGGGGCCGCGAGGGTGGATGTAGTCCTTGACAGCGCTGAAAGGCCTTTTGTCCTTGAGGTGAATACGGTCCCGGGCCTTACGGAGACGAGCCTCTTTCCCATGGCCGCCGCCGCCGCCGGTCTCGATTACAGGGGGCTTGTCGAGACGATGCTCCGGGGCGCGGCGCTTAATAAGTCCTGAAGAGTAAAAGGATATGAAGATAAAGGGTAGAAGCAAAAGAAACAGGAGGCGGCAAGACCCCTTTTTAAGGAGGGCCGGGCGCGCCGCCGCGAGGCTTACGCTTATCGCAATTCTCCTCGGGGGGGTCGTCTTTGGTGGTTACTCGGCCCAATGGGTTTATAAGTGGGCCGTTACCACCCCTTATTTTACTCTTCGCACCATAAACGTCACGGGTAACGTGAGGGTTTCTGACGCCGAAGTGATAAAGCTCTCAGCCGTGGCCGCGGGCAGGAATATCTTCTCCTTCAGCTCCGCCGAGGCGGTAAGGAATGTCAAGAAAAATCCCTGGGTGGATGAAGTGAGGCTTAAAAGAAAACTTCCCGATACCCTGAGTTTTGAGATAAAGGAGAGGCGCCCCATGGCCATAGTGAAGATGGACAGGCTATACGTAATGGACAGTAGCGGCGTTATCTTCAAGAAATTATCCGCCTCCGACGGCGTGGACCTCCCCGTTATTACCGGCCTTGACAGGGGCGCTTCGAGTTCCGTGGAGAGGGATTACGGGGAGGCCCTTACGGGGCTTTTGAGGCTTCTTGAAAAGAGGGACGGCTTTAACGCGACGAGGGTCTCGGAGATAAACGTCGACCCTGAATACGGGTTCACAATTTGCACCCTCGATGAGGGCGTGAGGCTCCGGCTCGGCCGGGCCGGTTTTGAGGAGAGGCTTAAGAGGTTCGAAAGGATTCTCGCATTGAGAAAGGGGTCTTTAAGGGGCATAAGGTCCATGGACCTGGACAGCGACACCGAAGTGGTTGTACGCTTCAAAACCGCGGTTGTAAAGGGGGACGCCAGAATTTAGATGGCCAAAAAAGAGAACATAATCGTCGGGCTCGATATCGGCACCACCAAGGTCTGCGCCATAGTGGGTGAGAATACAAGTGAAGGTGTGGAGATTATCGGCATAGGCACCCATCCTTCAAAGGGGCTCAGGAAGGGGGTGGTCGTAAATATCGAGAGCACCGTCGATTCCATAAGGCGCGCCGTTTCTGAGGCCGAGCTCATGGCGGGGTGCGATATCAACAAGGTCTACTGCGGCATAGCCGGGGGCCATGTGAGGGCCTTTAACAGCCACGGGGTTATAGCGATCAAGAACAAGGAGATTACGGAATCGGATATCGAGAGGGTTATAGAGGCGGCCCAGGCCGTGGTCATCCCGCCCGACAGAGAGGTCATACACGTAATACCCCAGGAATACATAGTGGACGACCAGGAGGGTATACAGGAACCGCTCGGCATGATCGGGATAAGGCTTGAGGTGAAGGTCCATATCGTTACCGCCGCCGTAGCCTCGGCGCAGAATATAGTCAAATGCGCCAACAAGGCCGGCCTCGATGTGGAGGATATAGTACTTCAGCAGTTGGCCTCGAGCGAGGCGGTCTTGAACAGTGACGAAAAGGAGATAGGCGTCGTGCTCGTGGATATAGGGGGAGGCACCACCGACATCGCCCTTTATCATAACGGCACTATAAAGTATACGACGGTCATCTCGCTCGGGGGCAACCAGGCCACGGGAGATATCTCCGTGGGGCTCAGGACTCCCACGGGAACGGCCGAGAGGATAAAGAAGGAGCACGGATGCGCCATGACGGCCATGGTCTCAAGAGACGACATTATAGACGTGCCGAGCGTGGGAGGGCATAAGACGAAGAAGGTTTCAAGGTTTATGCTCTGCGAGATATTGGAGCCGAGGATAGAGGAGATATTCGAACTCGTGAACAGGGAGATAGTAAAGTCCGGTTACGACACGCTCGTCTCTTCGGGCATCGTCCTTACTGGAGGGACGGCGGCCATGGAGGGCGCTACGGAACTCGCCGAACAGGTCTTTAACCTCCCCGTAAGGAAAGGGGTGCCGACGGGGATAACGGGCCTCGTGGACGTTGTGAGGAGCCCCATGTACTCCACCGGTGTCGGTCTCATTCAATTCGGGAGCAAGCACCGCTCGGGGACGCATTTTCAGAGGACCGGCGGTAACCTCTTCATCAAGCTCACAGCGAGGATGAGGGGATGGGTGAAGGAGTTCTTCTAAGGTATTTTGAAAGGGTAACTTAACCGGCTTAAGGTTATCATAAGGAGGTGGGTATGACTATTGAAATGGAAGACGGCTTTAACGCGGGAGCGAAACTAAAGGTCATTGGAGTGGGGGGGTGCGGCGGCAACGCCATTAACACCATGATTGATTCCGGTTTGCACGGGGTGGAGTTCCTCGCGGCGAACACGGACATGCAGGCCCTGGGCAGGTCCAGGGCGAGTATGAAGATCCAGATAGGCTCGTCCCTTACAAAGGGGCTCGGGGCTGGCTCCAACCCCGAGGTGGGCAGAAACGCGGCCATAGAATCGAAGGAGATACTCGCCGAGGCGCTCTCAGGCGCGGATATGGTCTTCGTAACAGCGGGCATGGGAGGGGGGACGGGAACCGGCGCGAGCTCCATCATAGCCGAGGTGGCCAAAGAGATCGGCGCCCTTACGGTGGCCGTGGTAACCAAGCCCTTCGCCTTCGAAGGCACTAAAAAGATGAAGAAGGCCGAGGAGGGACTTGAAAAGCTTAAGGATGTGGTGGATACGGTCATAACCATACCGAACCAGAGGCTCCTCTCCGTGGCCTGCAAGAACACCACTCTGGCCGAGGCCTTCCAGAAGGCCGACGAGGTGCTCTATCAGGCCGTAAAGGGCATATCCGACGTCATAACCGTTCCAGGCCTTGTAAACGTGGACTTCGCCGACGTAAAGACGATCATGTCTGAGATGGGCCAGGCCCTCATGGGCAGCGGCACGGCGGGCGGAGACCAGAGGGCCCACGACGCGGCGAGAAAGGCCATCTCCTCGCCTCTGCTTGAGGACATATCCATAAACGGCGCGAGGGGCGTATTGATAAACATCACCGGCTCCTCGGAGATGACGATCCATGACGTGCACGAGGCGTCAAGCCTTGTACACGAAGAGGCCCATGACGAGGCGCACATCATCTTCGGCGCCGTCATAGACGATACCATGGGAGACGAGGTGAGGGTAACGGTCATAGCCACGGGTTTTGGTGAGGCCGTTGAGGCGAAAAAACCCCTTGACCACCTGCCGAGGGCCCATGTCATAGAAGACCTTGAGATCCCCACGGTCATGAGGAAGGATTCTGAAAGGTCAAGGGAGCTTAAGACGAGTGAACTGAGGAGGCTCGGAAAGCTCGGCGGCTTCAATTCGGCCGACGATGACGTATACGATACGCCGACCTTTTTAAGGAAACAGGCGGACTGAGGGGCTTATAGCGCCGCTTCCATCGCCGTGGCGGGATTTTTTTCGACGGGGCTGCTTTCTCCATGGGTGGGAGCGGACCCCCGGCCGGCTGCTACGTGCGGGAAGGGGATAATAATCCCGCGCCCCACCCTTGGTAAAAAAAAATTAAAGGGCTGTTTTTTCCCTGGCGGGGTTAAGACGGCAACCCGCCCTTTAACTGAAGAAGTTGTTCTTGTTACGCCTTTAAAATACACCCTTCAGACGCCCTCTCAGGGCCCCTCCGTCTTGTAAACCTTCCTAATCTATGGGATAATTTTAATATACATTTTGCGCGAAAGACCGCGGGTTTTTTTGCCGTAGTCTTTGAGGGGAGTTCTGATTTATTCCCCGGTCGTCATTGCGAGCGAAGTGAAGCAATCCCTTTGTTCTTATAAATCAGTAAGTTAGAGATTGCTTCGTCGCTCCGCTCCTCGCAATGACAGGAAAAACACGAATAAATCAGAGGTTTCTTAGTGTTTTTTGTCTGTAAGTTGCAAACCTAAAAGGAACGCGCATTGTCTTTGGAAACATAAGGCTTGTGCGTTGATTGTTTTGAGGTGTCTTTTTG
>JBHHVI010000027.1:0-24034 GCA_046754225.1 Thermodesulfobacteriota bacterium
TTTGCCGCTAAAGGGAAAAAACCGGCCGGGGGCCGGGGGAGTCCGCCATGTGTCAACCCATGTGTCATCCCATGTGTCATCCAAAGATATCCTCTCTCTTGTAAACAATAGTATCCCCCTCGCGCAAAACCCCTCCGTCGAGTATCTCTCCCACGAAGAGCGTATGGTCGCCCACGTCAAGGGTGGAGTAGACCTTGCAGTCCACCCAGGCAAGCGCGCCCCTTATGATGGGTGAGCCCGTGACCTTCGTGTCGTAATCGATTCCCTCGAACTTGTCTGTGTCGGCGCCCGATTTGAGACCGAAGTGTTTCGCCGTCTCGATCCCGCCCTGGCCGAGTGCGTTTACGGCGAAGACGCCCGACTCCTCTATCATGTGGTGTGAGAACCGGGTCTTTCCCACGGCTATTGTCACAAGCGGAGGGATGAAGGAGGCCCTCGAAACCCAGGCCGCCGTCATGGCGTTGACCCTGTCGCCGAGCTTTGTGCTTATGACGTAAATGCCGTTTATAATACTCCTCTGGGCGAGGGTTATTTCAGGTTTCAAACCCATAATGGTCTCCGAAAGATTTTTTACGCGCAGGGGCGCTAAAGGGTTTTCTTGAAAAATATATCCGAGTAATAACCCGTGGCCGAAGTGCCGGTATTGTCCGAATCGGTCATGACCACGACGCCTGAAATCCTCGGCGGCTTTTCGTGAAAGAATTTTACGTAATCTTCGTAAACATTCCTCTCTTCTCTTCTCCAGACACCCCCGGACCCCGGACCGCTCTCAACCGCTATCATGATAGACCTTGACGTATAGGGGTTCACTACGGCCTCTCCCTTTTCAAGCCTGTTGGCCCAGACGTAGTTAAGGGCGTTACCCGGCGGAGGTACTTTGTATAAGGCCTTCAAGAGCCTGTATTGCGCCTTTTCGAAAAGGGAGGCCTTTTCGGGTTCATAGGCGAAGGTTACGTAAACGCGGGCCGCGAAGTCGTCTCCCTCTTTTATGCGCGCGTTCCCTCTTTTAATGACGTCCTCCACCTTCCAGCGCCAGGAAAATACCCGGAACTCCGATGGGTCTAAATCGATTTCCCTGTAAAGGCCCGATGCCGACCGCTTGCTTACCGCCTTCAGGACATACCGCCCGCCTTCCTCATGTACGGCGTAATAGGTGTGCCGCTGGATCCTCGGAAGGAACAAAAAATTCCACCCCGAAGGCTTTTTACCGGCGTCCTCTGACGAGAAAGCGGAAACAACGACCTTTTCAGGTGAGGCGGTGAGGAGCCCGGCAGGCAGAAGCGTGAAGAGTGTCAGGGCCGAAATGAAAAGAATTTTTATTCCAACCCCGGATATAATAGATATATTCTTCATAGCGCTTTAAAAAATAATTTGCTTGGAAGAATTACTTGGAATGGCGGTCGGCGACCTTGCTGGCGCCATAGGAATCGGGCTTTGTCACCGCGGGGTATCCCGAGCCCGTAACCATGCCCACGACCTCTTTCACCATATCCCGTGTGCTGCCGCTGCCGCCAACATCGAGGTGTATCTCCAGGGGGAGTTCCTCAAGACCGTTATCATCGAGCTTCGCCTTGATGATGGAGGCCAGTTCTACGCTCATCGTGGCTTCGTAAAACATCCTCTGGCGAAGATTCGTTATCTTCTTTCTCCTCCTCTTCATGTAGAAATACCTGCCGCCGCGGCCGACCCTGTGGATAATAACCGCAGTTACGAATAACGTTGAGGTGTTGAGGAAGGAATCGGTCCCTATAATGAGGTTATACCTGCACGCCCCGTCTTCTCTCACATAGTCCACCACTTTTAAGAACATGGCGTCAAGTGAAAGAGGCGGCCCGGAGGCGGGGCTGAAAAAATCTCCTCCGAATGTATATTCAGGGCCCGGGGTCATCGGGGCAATGGTACTACAGCGCCGGTTTAAAAACAAGGGGTTTTACAGCGCCCGGCGTCCTCCGGCGCGGCTGATAACCGCATCGGAAGCTATCGCGGCGGTTTGGAAAAGAGAGGGGGGGCGGGTTAAGGGCCTGTGGTTTTATCCGGGGAAAATTTTTTCAGAACTTGACGGAGATTATCTTTGAGACACCCGGCTCTTCCATGGTAACACCGTAAAGGGTATCGGCTATTTCCATCGTCCTCTTGTTGTGCGTGATGAGGATGAACTGGCTTATAGAGGACATCTCACGCACAAAGGCGTTGAAACGGTCTATGTTGGCGTCGTCAAGCGGGGCGTCGACCTCGTCTAAGAGACAGAAGGGGCTCGGTTTTATGAGGAAGATGGAGAAGATAAGGGCCGTGGCCGTAAGGGCCTTCTCACCGCCGGAAAGGAGCGCCATGTTCTGGAGCCTTTTGCCCGGAGGCTGCGCCGCTATTTCTATACCTGATTCAAGGATATCGTCCTCATCGGTCAGCCTGAGCTCAGCCCTCCCGCCGTTAAAAAATCTCGGGAAGTTCTCTTTGAACTTCATGTTTATATCGTTAAAGGCCGACAAAAACCTTTCCCGCGTCGTCCTGTTTATCCTGGATATCGCATTCATAAGGCTGTCAACAGAGGTTGTGAGGTCCGCCTGCTGGTCGAGGAGAAAAGTATAGCGGCCTTCAAGCTCGTTGAACTCCTCGAGGGCTGTCAGGCTCACCTCCCCCATGGATGAGAGTCTTGAGCGCAGTTCATCCCTTCTCGCTTCGATGGAAGAAATATCCTGGGAGACAATATCAGGGGAGGCAATATCCGGGGAGGAGCTATCCGGCCCCCCCGACTCATGCCCGGCCCCCTCGCCGCCGGGAGTGTAATCCTCTATATCAATCCCGTACTTCTCCATTATCCTTTCTTTAAGATGGCCTATATTTAACTCCATCTCCTTTAAGTCTATGGTAAGCTCGCCCTTTAGTTCCTGGAATTCAGCGAGGTCCTTTTTAAGTCCCCTTACCTCTGATTCCGTCTCCCTCGTATGGGCTGAAAGGACGCCAATCTTCTCTCCCATTTCCGTCTCTTCGCTTTTAACCCCACTAATCTCCTTCAAGAGCGCCTCAATACCGGAGCCGATCTCATCGATGACCTTTGTCTTTTCCTCCGCCTCGGCTCTGCCCCGGCTTATCTCTTCGTTTTTAACGCGGCTGACTGCCTCGAACTCCCTGACCACGCCCTCCTTTTCAGCCTTACGGGCCTTCAGCGCGCCGGACCTTTCCGCGGCCTGGGCGAGCTCCACCTTTATATCGGTCACCGCCTTTGAGAGGCCTTCCTTCTTCATCTCGACTTCACAGATCCCGGCGCTCAGGCGGACAAGCGCGCCCTCCTTCTCCTCTATCACCTTTTCGAGCTCTTCTCTCTCTCGGGAGAGGGTAATCTTTTTGGCGGATATTTCCTCAATGCCTTTTTCCGCCTCGCTTATCTCGGCCTCAAGCCCCCTGCCGGCGTTCAGGAGACCATCGTGCTCCCCCTCGCGCCTCTTGAGTTCGCTCTCAAGGTTTACGGCCTCGATCTCCATGGAATGAAAACTATTTCTGTGCTCGTCGAGTTCGGCCTTTCTTTTCCCTATATCGCTGTCCAGCCCTTTAAGGCCGCTTTCGAGTTCAAGTATACGGGCCTGTAACATTGAGAGTGTTTTTCTTATATCCCTTATCTCTTTCCTTCTCTCAAGTATGCCCTCGTCATCAGCCCCGCCGGGCGCACCGCCGGAGATGATACCCTCGGGGGTTATGACATCGCCGTCGAGGGTCACGAGGGTTTTATACATGCCGTTTCTGCTCCATATCTCTACCGCCGAGTTCAGGTCCTCAACAACGATGGTGTCGCGTAGAAAGGCGTTCACAACCTCCCTGTAACCCTCTCTGACTACAACCTCGTTTTTCAAATCCCCTGCGCCCCGGTTCAGTCCATGGCCCGCCTCTATCGCCACGGGGTTTGGCAGCGGCCTTAAATCCTTAACGGGGACAAAGCTTCCCCTGCCCCCGGAGTTGGTCTTAAGGTAGGTAAGGGCCTCGATCCCCTCGTGCTGCCCCTCGACGACCACATACTGGAGCCTGTCGCCAAGTACGGCCTCGACGGCCTTTTCAAACCCCGGGTTCGTCTCAATCAGGTCCGCTAAAATACCGCGCACGCCGGCCATGTTTCCCTTGAGCATAATAGATTTGGCGCCGCCATGGATATTCTCGAAATTTCTTTCCATCTCCTCGATGGTCCTGAGCCTCGCGCTGTGGCTGGCATGGCCTTCTTTCGCTTCCTTCAATTCACTGTCAAGCTCCTCTCTCCTCTTTTCCAGCAGAGCGAGAGTTTTGATTACGGACTCAAGGCCGGTCCCGGAAAACTCCTTCTTTCTTCTCGAATCCTCTATGGCCGCCCTTAAGGCGTTTAGCGGCTCCCGGGCGCTCTCAGCGGCCATGTTAATCTCTTCTAACTTTACAAGAGCGCCCTCGCGGCCGACCCTGAAATGGTCCTCTTCCTTCAGGCACGTCTGCATCGCGTGCTTTACATCGGAAAGCCGCACCCCGTCCGTTAGAAGGGCGGACCTTAAAAGGGCCTCCTCACCGGCCCTCTGCTTTATCTCGCTTAGAACGGCGTCAAGCTCCGCCGACAATTCCTCGAACTTTCCGGTGCGCTCTTCTATCAACAGGTTCGTCTCTTCCAGCGCCTTTTTTATTTCCTCTATTTCAACGGCGGCGGCCTTCCCTTTCTCACCAAGGTCGTCCAGCTCGGCCTTGATCCTCTTTTCGTTCCTCGAAAGCTCCTCTACCCGCATGCGGGCCACTTCTATCTTACCCTCCGAAGCCTGCACGGCCCTTTCGAGATCAAAGACCTTTTCCTTTACGCTGTTATAGCCGGACTCCAGCTCAAGGTATTCGTTTTTCAACTCCTCGGCGCGTATCTCCTTTGCACTTATCCTCGAAGAGAGCTCGATCTCCGAGTCCTTGATAACATCCAGCTTTTTGACCGACCCGGCGAAATTCTCTTTAAGGGCCGTGAATTCCCTTCCGGCGAGACTGACCTCAATCCCTTTGAGTTCGTCTCTCAACACCTTGTACCTCTCGGCCTTTTTGGCCTGACGGTTAAGGGAATTCAACTGGCGCTTGACCTCGCCTATGATGTCATTAACCCTCGTGAGGTTCTCCCTCGTGCTCTCAAGCCTTCTAAGGGCCGTATCTTTTTTATTTTTAAACTTGTTTATACCGGCCGCCTCTTCAAAGAGCACCCTTCTCTCGTCGGGCTTGGCGTTTATAATCCATCCCACCTGCCCCTGCTCCACTATGGAATAGGCCCTTTTGCCCACGCCCGTGTCGGTAAAGAGGTCCACGATATCGCGGAGCCTGCACCTGACCTTGTTGATGGAGTATTCGCTCTCACCGGACCTGTATAGACGCCTCGCCACCTCTATTTCCGTAAAACCGGCGAACCGCGCCGGGGCCCTCCCCCTCTCGTTGGAAAAGGTCAGGACCACCTCGGCCATGCCGAGGGGACTTCGCCCATCACTGCCGTTAAAGATAACATCTTCCATCTGGGAGCCCCTTAAATGCCTGGGGTTCTGCTCGCCAGTCACCCACCTTATGGCGTCGACGATATTACTCTTGCCGCAGCCGTTGGGCCCTATAACGGCCGAAGGGTATTCTGGGAAGTCGAGCACAACCCTGTCCACGAAGGACTTGAACCCGTGAATGGCAAGCCTTTTTATTCTCATTTGAAACCTCTTACAGGGGGAAAAAACAGGGATTTATTTTCGCAGATAGTAGCAGAGTTTTATTTCTTTGTAAAGGGAAAAATACAATGGAATGTGTTAATTATACGGAAAAACACTACATATTGGGTAGCGGCCCAACTGGCCCGTTCACCTTTTTTTGCCAGTCACAACGCGTTGTATCTTTGACAAAAAAAGCGGCGGCGAAAGAACCTCCGAACTCGCCCCGTCACAGGCGGCGCCTGTTTGCCTCAGCCCGCCGGCAAAGATTTTTTTAAAATAAAGACGCTCCGGGCTATTTCTTCGCCCTTTTGCGCACCGCTTTTTTCTTCTTCGGATATTTGACGGCCGCCTGCGCCGCGGCGAGCCTCGCTATAGGCACCCTGAAAGGAGAACACGAGACGTAATCAAAACCGTTTAAATGGCAGAACTCCACAGAGGCGGGGTCCCCGCCGTGTTCGCCGCATATGCCTATCTTCAAGTCCTTACGAGTCCTCCTCCCCTTTTCGATGCCCATCTTTATAAGGAGCCCCACCCCCTCCTGGTCGAGGGACTGAAAGGGGTCGTCCTTCAAGATGCCCGCTTTCTTCTCATCCACGTAATCGGGCAAATACCTTCCGGCGTCGTCTCTTGACATGCCGAGGGTCATCTGCGTAAGGTCGTTTGTACCGAAGGAGAAGAACTCGGCCACCTCCGCTATTTTATCGGCAAGCAGCCCCGCCCTCGGAACCTCTATCATGGTCCCTATATGATATTTGACCTTGACCTTCTCCTCTTTCATTACGGTATCAGCCACTTTGCGCGCCCTGTCGGAGAGCAGACTCAGTTCCTTCGAGTCTATAATCAAGGGGAGCATTATCTCGGGCAATGCCTTTATCTTCTTTTTTTTGCAATCACAGGCCGCCGTAATGATGGCCCTTACCTGCATTTCGAGTATCTCGGGGTAAACTATGCAGAGCCTTGAGCCGCGAAGCCCTAACATGGGGTTCGCCTCGCGGAGCCTTTCTATGTTTCTTTTAACCTTATTAAAGGGCACGCCTAACTTATCGGCGAGTTCCGCCTGTTCATTGGCGCCGTGGGGCACGAATTCGTGGAGCGGCGGGTCAATGAGCCTTATGGTGACGGGCTTTTCCTCCATGGCCGTCAGTATCTCCTCGAAATCCTTTCTCTGGAAGGGCAGCAGTTCCGCGAGGGCCTCCCTGCGCGCCTCCACGTTGTCGGCGATTATCATCCTCTGGATGGCAAGCCTTCTCTCCTCGGTGTCAAAGAACATATGTTCCGTTCTGCAAAGCCCTATGCCCTCGGCGCCGAGTTTAATGGCCTTTTCAGCGTCATAGGGGGTGTCCACGTTAGTCCTTACCCTGAGGGTGCGGAGTTCATCGGTCCACTTCATAAGCGTGCCGTAGGTCTTTGACAGTTCGGGCTTTTCGAGGTTCAAACGCGTCTTATAGACCTCGCCCGTTGAGCCGTTCAGGGTTATAAAATCCCCTTCTCTCAGCACCATATCCCCTGAGGAGACGCTCCTTTCGTTGCAATCTATGATTAATTCCTCGCATCCGACTATACAGCACTTGCCCCAGCCCCTCGCGACAACCGCGGCGTGCGAGGTCTTTCCCCCCGTAGCCGTGAGTATCCCCTTTGCGGCGTGCATGCCCCCCACATCCTCGGGGCTTGTCTCCTGCCTTACAAGGATTACGTCTTCACCCTGCGCCGTCCAGTCCTCGGCGTCCCTGGCGGTAAATACAATGGCCCCCGCGGCGGCCCCCGGCACGGCGTCTATACCGGTGGCGAAGAGGTTTTTTCTCAGGTCTTCGGCGGGTATGGCCGGGTCTATTACAGGATAAAAGAGGCCCTCAATATCCTTCTCCCTTATCCTCAAAAGGGCATCCTCTTTAGTCGCCAGCTTTTCCCTGACCATATCCACGGCTATCTGGAAAGCGGCCGCGGGGGAGCGCTTGCCTGTGCGGGTCTGGAGTATATAGAGTTTACCCTCCTCTATGGTGAACTCTATATCCTGCATATCCCTGTAATGCCCTTCGAGCTTTTTCCTCACGTCTTCAAGCTGCTTGTATACCGGGGGCATAATCTTTTTAAGGTCATGTAAATGGATGGGGGTGCGGATACCGGCCACAACGTCCTCACCCTGGGCGTTCATGAGGAGGTCCCCGTAAAAGACGTCCTCGCCCGAATTGGGGTCACGGGTGAAGCATACCCCTGTGCCGGAATCGTCGCCCTTGTTTCCGAAGACCATCTGCACTATGTTTACCGCCGTGCCGAGCAGCCCCGTTATCTTTTCAACCCTCCTGTAGGTTATGGCCTTTTCCGCCATCCATGAGCCTATGACAGCGCCTATGGACCCCCAGAGCTGCTCTTCAGGGTCCTGTGGAAACTCCTCTCCCGTAGCCTCCTTATAGACATCCTTAAGGCGCGGGATAAGCGTCGACAGTTCCTCCTCGTTCACCTCGGTATCGAGGATAACGGCCCTGCGGGTACTGAGTCTCTTCCTTGTAAGGGTCTCCTTGATTTCATCGAACTCTCGGTCAAAGACCTGCCTCTCCACCCCTTTGGCCGTGGAACCGTACATAAGAATAAAACGCCTGTAGGCGTCCAGGGCGAACCTCCTGTTCGACGTTTTTTTCGCGAGCCCCTCTACGGATACGTCGTTGAGACCGAGGTTCAAGATGGTTTCCATCATCCCCGGCATACTCATGGCGGCCCCCGACCTTACCGAGACCAGGAGCGGGTCGTCGGGGTCGCCGAGGTTCTTACCCACTAATTTTTCGAGTCTTTTCAAATGTTTTTTCACCTCGGCGGTAAATCCAGCGGGATATTTTTTGCCGTGCTTATAATAATAGTCGCAGACCTCCGTGGTAATGGTAAAGCCCGCGGGAACGGGAAGCCCTATGTTCGTCATCTCCGCGAGTCCTGCCCCTTTTCCGCCGAGGATTTCCTTCATATGCCCCTTGCCGGAGCCTTTACCCTCGGCCTTGCCTCCCCCGAAAAAATAGACATGTTTCTTGTTAGCCATATCGTCCTCCAAAAACGGCATAAGGTAGTGAAATATTTAAAAAACCTGAATTCTTTAGGGCGGTATTCATATGTAAGGAGCGGTCTTTCAATGTAATGGGTGGAGGGGCATCTGCCCCGACTATAAAAATTAACAAAAAAAAAAGAGAATGTCATTAAATAATTGATATAATTTACGTGATAATTCAAAAAATTCCCGTTATCCGGCGTCCAGGCGGAGCGCGGAGGCGGAACCGATGAACCCCTCAAGAAAAACCTGTCTTAATTTAAGATGGCCCGATGACAGGGCAAGACTGAAAGGCATTGAGGCGGCTCTGGTCAAAGAGGCGCGTATCGCGGCGCTGCGGGGCAGCCCCAGATACGTGGCCGGTGTGGACGCGGCCTTTTCAGAGAAAAAGGTCTTTGCGGCGGCGTGCCTCTTTAAATACCCCACCCTTGAGTTCGTGGAGGAAAGCCGCTCCATAATGCCGCTTACCTTCCCCTATATCCCGGGTTATCTATCTTTCCGTGAGGCTCCCGCCGTCATCGGGGCAGTGGAGGGGCTCAAGATACGGCCCGATGTAATCATCTTCGACGGACAGGGCATAGCCCATCCGAGGGGTCTCGGCCTCGCCTCCTTCGCCGGAGTCATTCTCGACATACCCGCCATTGGGTGCGCCAAATCGAGGCTCATAGGCGCTTTCGCGGAGCCGGGCCTTAAAAAGGGGGCTCATTCTCCCCTGAAATTCAAAAACAAGACCATAGGCGCGGTGGTGAGGACAAGAGACAATAAAAAACCCCTCTTCGTCTCACCGGGCCACAAAATCGACATCAAGGGCTCCGTGGAGATTGTGCTTGCCTGCACAAAGAAATTCAGGATTACAGAGCCCGTGAGGTGCGCCGACGCACTTTGTAAAAAGATAAGGTCTTCGCTTCAATCCAATGGCGTTTATTAGGGGGAGAGGTGAGGGTTTTTTTATTCATGGGTTCAGAAGAAGGCCCTGCCCGGACGCCCGATAAAATATCCCTGCGCGTAATCGGCCTTGAATTTCTTGAGTAAATTCAGGGCCTCCTCCGTCTCCACGAACTCGGCGACGGTCTTTATCTTCATTCCGCGGGCCACGTCTATCATGGCCTTCACAAAGAGCTGGTCGTCGGGGTTTTCATGGAGCCTTCGTATAAATGAACCGTCTATCTTTATGTAATCCACGTCCATCTCCTTGAGGTAATTAAAGGAGGTGAAACCAACGCCGAAGTCGTCAAGGGAGAACATGCACCCCATCTTTTTCAGCTCATTTATAAATTTTATGGCCTTATCCATGTTTTTAACGGCCGCCGTCTCCGTAATCTCGAAGACAATAGAGGCGGCTTCTTTCTTCGAGACCTCTCCCTTGAGGAACGTAAGAAACTCTTCGTCGCCGAGGTCCACGCCCGAGAGGTTGAGGCTGAAGCAGAGGGCCTTTCCCTGTACCCTCATCCTTTCCTGCAGGTCCAGGGCCTTTCTTATAATTATCCTGTCCATGGAGCCAATAAGGCCGAAGACCTCCGCCGCCTCTATAAAGGAGCCGGGGAAAAGCACCTCGCCCTTTTCGCCTATCATCCTCGCGAGCGCCTCGTAGTGCGTAACACTATTATCCTTTAAGCAGAGTATGGGCTGGAACCACGGCTCAAAGCGCCCCTCTTTGAGCGCGGAAACTATCTTGGCCTTCCATTCGAGCCTTGAGTGCATCTTCTCGAGCGATTTGTCTTCCGGACGGTAGAGATGACATCTGTTCCGCCCCAATTCCTTGGCCCTCATCATGGCGGCGTCCACCCTCATGAGGAGTTCGCTCACGTCTTTTCCATGTTCCGGATAGAGGACAACGCCTATGCTTATGGTGGACTGGCCGTGCACGCCGAGTTGCGCCTCCTCCACCTTTTTTCTAACCTCTTCAGCCATATGGAGCGCGCCGTCGCCGTCTACATCCGGCAGGAAGACGGCGAACTCGTCTCCGCTCAACCTCGCCGCAATGGGTTCGCCGCCTTTACCGGCGGCGTATCCGTTGTATAACGCGTTGATATTATCGTTAATGAACTTTCCGAGACGCCTCAAAAAGACGTCTCCCATGGCATGGCCGTAGGTGTCGTTCAGGAACATGAAACGGTCCACATTTATCAGGGAAAGCGCTCCCCGCGCGCCGTACCCCCCCTGCCCCCTTAAAACCAGATCCTTCAGAAGGCTCATGAACCTCGCCCTGTTGAGTAGCCCCGTAAGGTGGTCATGGGTTGTAATATGGGCGAGTTTCCTCTCCGAGGCCATCTTTTCAGTTACGTCCTCCTTTATGACAAGGTAATGGTTTATGCCTCCCTCTCCGCCCATAACGGGTGATACAACGCATCTGCACCAGTAGTCCGCGCCGTTCTTCTTTCTGTTCTTGAACTCCCCTGTCCAGGTCTTTCCAGAACGTATGGTCTCCCAGATATCCTTGTACACCTCGGCGGGCGTCTCCCCGGGTGAGAGTATTAAGGGCGTGCGGCCCATGACCTCTTCACGGCTGTAACCGGCAATCTTCTCGTACATGGGGTTGGCGTACTCGATTTTCCCTTCACTGTCCGTAATCAGGACGGCGTTCATGGTGCGCTCAAGGACGGAAGAGAATTTTGTCAGCTCATATTCCTTCTTTTTCCTCTCCGTAATGTCCTGTACTGTGCCCACCATCCTCAGGGGCTTTACCCCGCCCTCAAAAACCACCTCGGCCTCTTCATGGACGACCCTTTCCCCGCCTTCGGGAAGCACTATCCTGTGGTCAATGGAATATTTTTTGTTATTATGGAGGGCCTCGTTAACGGCCCTTTTTACAAATTCCCTGTCGCCGGGATGAACACAACCTAAAAATGCCTCATAAGAGGCCCCGAACTCATCGGGGTCTATGCCGAATATGCGGTATATCTCGTCGGACCATGAGAGTTCGTTCCCCGCGATATCCCAGTCCCAAGACCCCATCTTAGCGACCTCCTGCGCCTTTTTAAGGCTCTCGACTATCTTTGTAAGTTCCTTTTTCCTTCCATTTATCTCTGAGGCCATGCCGTTGAAGGCAGCGGCGAGGGCGCCTATCTCGTCCCCTGTCTCCACGGGTATCTCCACGCTGTAGTCGCCCCCGGCCATAACCGTCGCCCCGGAGTATATCTTCTTGAGATAAAAGACCGTCCTCCTGTAAAAGACAATGAACAGGAGAAAGACCAGCCCCGAGATTACAAGGGCTACTATGGATGCGGATTTTCTTAACAAAAGGACGGGCCTGACGGCCTCGGCGGCGTCGTACTTGACCACAAGCGTCCATTTTAATCGCGGCATGCACATGGAGGCGCCGGCCACATCCACCCCCCTGAAGTCCTTATAAAAGACGCTTATCTCTTTTCCCGAATCGAGGCAGGCCCTGACGGGCAGCGTATCTATCTTACCCCCGCCCTCCCCGCCCTTCCGGGTAAAGGTACCCGCTATTATGCGCCCGTCTCTGTTCACAAGGTAGACCTCCATCGTCTTCCCCCTGCCTCTGTTCCATGAGACGGCGCCAAGGTCTCTGCTCAACTCCCCGCTTAGCACCCTGTTAAGTTCGGAGACAGGGATTACCTTGGTGAGGACGCCTCTTTTCTCCCCTGTCTTTTTGCCTGGCACAGGTGCGGATATGGCGAGGTCGATTGGTCCCGACGGGGCCGAAGGGAGCTCAGTTACCGTCGTCCCCTTTTTCCCCTTGATAAAAAACTCTTCTTTTGAGATATCCGTTCCCTTCAGAGAGGGGTCGGTGGAGGACACCACCTTTCCTTCGATGGTGGCCACGAAAATCCTTCTTACGTAATGATCAAGGGGGAGTTTGTTTTTAACGATATGGTCGTCGAGGGCGGCGTGTTCTCTCTCGGCACCGGAGGCCTCCTTTTCGAGTTCATCCATGATAAAGCCGTCTCTCGCAAAATCCTCGGTACGCCTCTTTGCCATCTCAAGGAAGGCAAAGACCTGCCCCTCGTAGGCGTCGGCAATGACTGTAAGGTCGTCGAGGTTCTGTCTCTTTATACTCTCTTTATATTCGTAGTAGATATAAAAGAAACCTGAAATTACAGGCAGGAGTATGACTATGAGGAAGACAAAGAACTTCTTTGAAAGGGAAAATGAAGGTTTTTCCATCCGAGCCCCGCGCTTGAACCATTACGCTCCCGGATGCGGACCAAGGTGAGTAATAAAGAACTCTGTGCTTGCTCTATAAAATTTAACATAAAATAAATAAATAGCAAATCATTTTCAGGGTGTTTTTTGTGTGACGGTCCTCAAGAATTGTACGCCGGGGTCACTGCTTAAAAAGATCAAAAAGGAAGGGTTTTTCTCCTTAACGCCCTTTACCTGAGAGTTTTTTATGGACGGCCGCGGCGTATTCCGGGAAGGGGTCGAGGTTCAGCGGCCTCTTCATCGCCATGTTGAACTTCATTATCTTGAAGTCTATCTCCCTCTTGAGCTTGAGCGTCCCGCCTTCGTCGTCTATGGTCATGAGGAGACCGATCATCTGGTGGATCTCTTTTTTCAATTCCAGCTCAGCAGGGAGGAAGCCGGCGTTCTTGAGTATCTTGAACGCCAGCCTCAAATCTACCGGCACGGCCGAATCGTCTTCGAGTTTAAGGGGCCTTCCGGCGCCGGTGAGGCCCGTGAACTCGCCCCTGTTCATGGCGGCCCTTATCCGCTCCTCGGCTAACCTCTCAAAAAATTCCATATACCCGCCGACTTAAGACTTCATGTTTTCGAGGACCTCTTCCACATGCCCCTTTACCTTCACGGGCCGCCAGAGTTTTTTTACCGTCCCCTCTTCGTCTATTATGAAGGTGGAACGTATTATGCCCATCGCGACCTTGCCGTACATCTTTTTTTCGCCGTAAGCGCCGTAGAGGGCGGCGAGCTTTTTATCCGGGTCGCTTAAAAGAGGGAAGGCGAGGCCGTGCTTTTCTTTAAAGTTTATGTGGGATTTTATACTGTCGGGGCTTACTCCGAGTATCGCGGCTCCGGCACTCTTAACCCTCGCCATATTATCCCTGAAGTCGCAGGCCTCGGTGGTGCACCCGGGGGTGTTATCCCTGGGATAAAAATAAAGGACTACCTTTTTCCCCGAGAAATCCTTCAACGAGAACTCCCTCTCAACGCCGGACTCGTCTATTCCCTGAAGCGTAAACCCCGGCGCCTTATCTTTCTCATTAACCATAATAGACCTCCCCTTCCGTCTTTTTAAATTTTTTCCCACCGCCCCGACGCCGTATTACCCGGCCCCTGAAGTCACCTCACATGCTCCGTACCCTTCGCCGGCTCCAATGGCATGGAGGGGGAGGGGGAATTTTATGTGGCTTAAATTACCGGCATACGATATAATTTCACCTGCGAGGGAATTGTTTCCCGCCTCATGGAGACGGCAGAGAGACTTGTTTTCCCGTTCATCTTCATCTTCTTAAAGGGGCCGGTATTTCGTCACGGCACTGCCACAGGGTTTTATGGTATTATCATCTATAAATAGGGGGCGGTCAAGTGGCGCCTCGTTAGGACCGGTTTCACTATATTTTCGGCGGCAAGAAAGAGACCTTTCAACCTAACCTCAAGCCGGGACCCGGGAGACTGAGATTATGGGCAAGGGTGTTATACTCGTAGCGGATGATGACGCCTTCTTCAGGACCATCTGTTCCGACATCCTGACAGGCGGCGGCTATTCGGTGGTGACGGCTCCCTCGGGAACAAAAGCCCTGGAGATTATCAATAACGAGGCTGTTGACGTGGTAATTACGGACCTCGTCATGCCGGACTTAAGCGGCCTTGATGTGCTTGAAGGGTCGAAACAACACAACGCCCTCACCGACGTCATCGTCATAACGGGTCACGGCTCCATCGACTCCGCCATAACCGCCCTGAAAAAAGGGGCCTTCGACTACATAAGCAAGCCCGTAAACGAAGACAAACTGCTCCATACGGTAAACTCCTGCATGGAGAAGAAAAAACTCCTTGCAGAGAACACGGAGATGAGACAATCCTTGAAGCTCTTCGAGGTGAGCTGGGCCGTCACCAATACTCTGGAGAGAGAAAAACTCTATCAGGCCTCACTCGATGCCATGCTGCAGATCGTTCCCTCGGATGCCGGGTTCCTTGTAAATTACAATGTCGAGACGAAAAAATTAGGTGTGAAGGGGAGAAGGCATATAGAGCCGAAGGAGGCCGCCCGGGTCGCGCGCGCCGTCAAGGATGCTTACGGAAAGGATTTAAAGACCCTCCGTAAGGTCACCTCCTTATCCGCTGCAGACCTGTTGGGGACGGTTCTGAAAGGGGAGAGAGATATCTCCTCACGTTACGGGTCCCTTCTCATAGTCCCCATACTCTCAGGCGCCGTGCCCGTAGGCTTTGTCTTCGCCCTGAGCAAGGAGGACCGGAAAGCCTATGGGGCAAGCGAGATGAAATACGCCGCCTTTGTCGCCGAGCACATCTCCATAGCCGTTGAGAACGCCCGCAAGTTCGAAGAGGCGCAGAAGCTCATCTTCGTCGACAGCCTCACAAACCTCTACAACAGCAAGTACCTCGATAAGATCCTGGATAAGGAGGTTAAAAGGGCTGACAGGCTCAACCTCCCCCTGACGCTCCTCTTCCTCGACATTGACAACTTCAAGGACATAAACGATAAAAACGACCACCTCGTGGGAAGCAGGGTCCTCGTCGAGACGGGCGCCATACTTCTAAAGTGCGTGAGGGATGTGGACACGGTGATACGTTACGGGGGGGACGAGTTTGTGATAATACTCGTTGACGCAGACTACGATTCCGGATTTATGGTGGCCGACAGGATCCGGGCCTCTGTGGAGGAAAACGCATTTCTCCGAGACGAGGGGCTGGAAGTAAAGGTCACCGTATCCATAGGCCTTGCTACATATCCTGTTCACACAAAGGGGAAAAAGGAACTCATAAGGATGGCCGATATGGCGATGTACAGCGCGAAAGACGCGTCAAGAAACGCTGTTTTCCTCGCGCCCCTGCCCGGCAGTTAAAAAACAAAAGACGGCGGCCGCTGAAAAAACCTTTGCGGCCGCCGGGTCAGACTTATAAAAAAATTTTCAAAAGGCGCTCTAAGTTATTCCTCCGCCTCTTCCCCCTCATCCTGCCCCCCGGCTGCACTGACATAACCCGACGCCACCTCTCTCAGGGCATTGACGACTGGCTTGTTATCGGTCTCCACAAAGGGCCTTGCGCCCTTTATCAGTTGCTTCGCCCTCTGACTTGCCAGATGCACGAGCATGAAACGGCTCGGCACCTTCTTCAGACAATCCTCAACAGTAACCCTCGCCATAAAACCACCCTCCTTAATGCTTTATCTGCGGCATTATAACCCATTGGAAAACTTTTTTCTACCCCTCGCCAAAAAGTTCCCTCACCCTCTCCATGAGCCTTTCCTTTCTCGACTTCTCCGCGATCATAATGGACTTAAGCTTATCAAAGGACGACTCGATATCGTCATTGATTATCAGGTAGTCGTATTGGGAGGCGCTCCGTATCTCGTCAAGAGCCGCTTGAAGCCTCTTCTCTATATCTTCGGGGCTGTCCTTCCCCCTTGCCGAGAGCCTCTGCCTGCATACGTCGATGGAAGGCGGAAGGATGAAGATATAGACCCCCCCGGCGAGTCTTTCCCTCATATGCACCGCGCCCTGGACGTCTATCTCTAGTATTACGTTGAGCCCCTTGGCGAGTATCGCCTCAAGGTCTTTTTTCGACGTGCCGTATCTTTTTCCGTGGATATGGGCATACTCGAGAAACGCGTTATTATCGATCATGGCGTCAAAGACGGCGTCGTCAACGAACCAGTAATCCACCCCGTTAACGTCTCCCGCCCTCGGGCCTCTCGTCGTATAAGAGACCGAATGCCGGAGGTCAGAGAAAGATTCAATGGCCTTTCTGTAAAGGGTTGTCTTTCCCGCCCCCGACGGCCCTGAGATTATAAAAGGTATACCTCTATTCACGTTGGCAAAACCATTTTTGGTTTATATCATACGCACGGCCAGGACTTCGCCTCCATGGGCGCCGCGCGCGCATTCGCAAAAAATTTATTCCAGATTCTGGACCTGTTCCCTCATCTTCTCCACCTCCCACTTCACCTCCACCACGGTCTGTGAAACATCGGCGTCCGAGGCCTTTGAGGCAATGGTATTGGCCTCCCTGAATATCTCCTGACAGAGAAAATCAAGCCTCTTGCCCACAGGCTCTTTTACCTCGAGGTAATCGTCAAAGGCCCCGAGGTGGCTCTTCAGCCTTACGACCTCCTCGCTTACGTCCGTCCTCTCAGCGAAGACGGCCGCCTCAAGGAGTATCCTCGACTCGTCGGCCTTCTCACCGAGGAGCTTCTCAATCCCACCCTTTACCTTCTTCCTGTAGGAATCAATCACCACGGGCAGACGCTTCTCCACCATTGAAAGGAGCCCCCTTACCGAAGCGACCCTCTCCCTTAAATCCTTTTCAAGGGACTTGCCCTCTTTGACCCTCCAACCCTCCACCTGGTCAAGGGCCGGGGAAATCCCCTCTTTTATGACGTCCCGGGCGGCCTCGACGTCCACCGCCTCTTTCCCGGCGGAAAAGACCTCTCTCTGGCTCATGATCAACGCCAGGTCCGGCTCACCCTTTACGCCGAGCGTCTTTTTTATCTCAAGAGCGGCGGAGAAATAGGCCTTTGCCGCGGCAATATTCAACTGGAGCCCCGCCGCCACGGGCTCTTCAGAAAAGAGGCTCACCCTGAAAGAGCCCCTCGAGAACCTCTTTTTTATCTCCTCCTTTACGAGGTTTTCAATCCCGAAAAATCTCTCCGGCGCCTTAACCTTTATATCGAGGTGGCGGTGGTTCAGGGACTTCACCTCCACAAAAAACTCTTCGCCATTGACGACAAAACCGCTTCTGCCGTAGCCTGTCATGCTCTTAACCAAGTTTGAGCCCCCTTTTTATCTTAAAGGCGTAGCGCCTTCTTATCTCCATCAAGACCCCCACCATGGCCCCTTCCAGGTAGTCCGGATATGTCCAGTCAAGGGCCCTGAAGGAGCCCTCCCTGAAAACGAGCGTAAGGTCTGCGTACACGCCGCCGCCTATATGGACCCTGTGAGAAAAATTCTTGCAGGAAGCGAGGACAAACCTCTCAAGGGTTATATAGCCGGGGTCTATGTTTATCCTTCTCCCGCCTTCTTTAAGGTAATTTTCCTCAAGGCCGTTGGAAAAGACCTTAATCTCCGGCATATCACCTGTATTTATCAACTCCTGAAAAGACGCCACCTTCCTCGTCTTGGCGCCCTCTCCGAACTCTTTATTGTAATAATCGGTAAGATCGAACTTGAGGGGTTCGCTCAAGAAATCAACTGGGCCGAACCTTTCTTCAAGCCCTTTTAACACGGGAAGAAATAACCCGTCATCCACGCTGAAGATGCTCACCACGAGCTTTACCTTCTCAGGCGTCCTTACCCTCACGAGGAGAACCCCCTCAGGCCGGCCAGGCCTTGAGCCCTCTGGCCGCCGCCTCGGCGAGCTCCGCCCTCGTAACGGTGGCGGTGCCGATCTTACCCACTACAACGCCGGCGGCGAAGTTGGCGAGCACGGCCGCCTCCTTGAAATTCGCGCCCGCGGCCAGCGACATGGCAAGGACCCCGACGACCGTGTCTCCGGCGCCGCTCACGTCAAAGACCTCCTTGGCCACGGTGGGTATATGGGTATCATGGCCGCGCTCAAAGAGACTCATGCCGTGCTCACCCCTTGTTATAAGAAGGGCCTTCGAGTCGAGCGTTTCCAAAAGGGCCTCTCCGGCGCGCTTCAGGGTTTTATCGTCCTCTATCTCCACCCCCGAGGCGACAGAGGCCTCGAGGTTATTGGGTGTAACAACCGTAGCCCCCCTGTAATAATCAAGATGCTCCACCTTGGGATCCACGACGACGGGCTTTTTCAGTTTCTTGAATTCCGCCATCACCTCTTCCACAAGGGGTCTTGTTATAAGCCCCTTGGCATAGTCCGAGACAATAACGATATCAACGCTCCGGGCGGCCCGTTTCATATAATCAACAACCTTTTTCGAAACGGCGCGGCCTATCTCGTCCTTCTTTTCGCGGTCGAATCTCACGACCTGCTGGCTGTGGGCTATAATCCGCGTCTTCGTGGTAGTGGGCCTTTTAGGGTCCACCGCTATCCCGTCGGCCTTTATGCCCTTCTCCCTTAATGTACTTACAAACTTTTTCCCGTCGTCGTCTCTGCCTATAACGCCGGTAATAAAAACACTGCCTCCGAGGCTTCGGATATTATTGGCCACGTTGGCGCTTCCGCCGAGCATCAGGTTTTCACGGGCGACCTCGACTACGGGCACCGGGGCCTCGGGAGAAATACGGCGCACCTTTCCCCACAAAAAATGGTCCATGATAAGGTCGCCTATTACGAGGACCTTTACACCCCGGAACTTATCTATAAGCGCCTTCGCCCTTTTTATCTTAAGGTACTTTCTCATATCAAATCAAAGGCCGCCCGTCTATCCTTTGTCGCCGCGCGCCTCTTCGATAATTTTCAGGAACTCGCCTACGTTCTTTTCTATGGTGAATTTTTCCGCCTCGCGCCTCGCGAGCCTTCCCGCCTCCTCTTTCTTTTCAACTGGAAGGAAGGTCTTTATTTTACGCGCTATCTCTTCGGGGTCTGTGGGGTCTTCCACGACGGCCCCGGTCGAGCCCTCTTTAATAACCTCGGAAAAGCCGTTCGCCCGGGAAGTGACCACGGGAAGCCCCGAGGCCATGGCCTCAAGACAGGCGTTGCTGAAAGGCTCGTAAAGGGACGGAAGCACAAAGATATCGGCGGCCTGATAATAACCGGCGGTCTCTTTTACAGGCCCCAGGAATGTTACCAGCCCCTCTACGCCGAGGCCCCTCGCCTCTTTCAAATATCTCCCGGCGCTTCCCCTGCCGATGACGATTAATTTTACCGGCGCCTCTTTTAACCGCTTAAGCGCCCTTATAGTATAGAGAAGCCCTTTTCTTTCAAAACCGGAACCTACGAAAAGAAGGACCCTCACCCCCTCTTCCACGCCGAGGGCCTCCCTTGTCTTTTTTCTGAGCTCAAAGCTCCGCGAGGTGTACGCGGAAAGGTTTATCCCGTTGTATATAACATATATGCTCTTTTCGGGCAAACCATAATGCTTTATTATATCCGCCTTTACCATATTTGAGTTGGCGACGACCTTTTTAAGCCTCCTGTCAGTAAAGAGCCTCCTTTCTATATAAAGGAGCACCCTGTGGAGCGGGTTTATGGAGATTAAAAACCTCTTTAAAGGCTGGGCCGCGGGCATTCTCCTTTCAAGCCACTCCCTGTGACAGCCGTCGCCGGCGCGGTAGACGTCCTGGCAGAATGTCCTCTCGAAACTTACCACAACGTCGGGGCGCGCCCTTGAAACGGCCTTTTTAGCGTTAAGGGCAAAGCAGAGGGGCCTTAAAAAATACGGCCCCCTTGCCCTTACCCTGTGAAAGGTGACGCCTTCGCCCACGCCCCCGCCGCCCCCCCCGGCCCACTCCTCGGCGAAAAGGTCGACAACGTGGCCCCTCTTCAGGAGTTCGGCGATGAACCTCTTAAGGAATACCTCGGCCCCGCCGTAGGGGTTGTAGCGTCTCCTTATTATGCCTATCCTCATAAAAAACTCTCTTATATTAATCAGCCGTCAAAATGCCTGCCGTATAATTCCCTGAAGGCGACAAAGGCCTCGGCCGCGCTTACGTCAGAGGCCCGGCCCGTCTCCTTCTTGAGGATTATATGGTCAACGCCCCATGGGGCCCACCTCCGTGGGTTCGTTGAGCCCCAGACCGTAAGAAGGGGCCTGGCGAGGCCGGCCGCTATATGCATCGCCCCCCCGTCGGAGCATACGACGACTGCGGCGAGGGAAAGGGCGGCTATAAGCTCGCAGAGCCTTTCCGTCCTGTACATAAGGGGCTTTCTTCGCATTGCCATGGCGACGTCTTCGGCCTCCTTGTCGTCTCCTGGATGGAGGGGATTTTTTTTATCGCCCGGTGACCAGAGCAGCAGCACCCTCGCCGAAAACTCCTTCTCTATAAGGTCGGCCAGCCGTGCGAAACTTTCGGCGGGCCACCTGTTGCGAGGCTTTCTTGAGCTTATATGAATTGCCACGACTCCGGCGCCGCCCCCCTCGTCCCCCTTCTCCATAAGCGTTCTTTTGACCTTATCAACCTCCCTCTCATCAGGTACAATTGCGGGCGGCGGAGGCGGGCCGGTAACGCCGAAGGGTTCCACGAGCCTCATCATCGCCTCCACCTCGTGTATCGTTTCTTTCGGCTCCTCAATACCTATGTCATAAGAGAACCTTGAATGAGCTGCTTTGTCCGGAACGAAACCTATCCTTGTCTTCGCGCCGGTAAGAAATACGAACCTTGCGAGCCTCGGCGAAAAACCGTAGCTACACCCTATGGCCGCGTCGAACCCCGCGCGCCGGACCTTCCTCATAAGCGCCACGTTCTCTGAAAAGACCCTGAGCCTGCCCTTATCCCCGCTGTGCTTCTCCTTTTCATAGACGTAGATCTCGTCTATGTCGGGGTTACCTCTTATGACGTCGGCGTTATAGGAGTTGACAAGCACGCCTATCCGGGACTCCGGGCACTTCAGCCTTACAGCCCTTATCGCAGGCGTGGTGCAGACGAGGTCTCCGATATTGTCACGGCGTATGAAGATAACGCTTTTCGGCTCTACCCTACGGTCCATCTCCGTCCCCTTTGAATTCAACCCGGTTATATCGAAATCCGCCCCCCGCCCCGAAGAACGATAAACGCCAACCGCCCCCCGCCGCCGGCCTCTCTCTGCTTAGCCCGCTCTTACCATATCTCTATGGGCGATAAGGACTATCGCGGCGAAGGCTATAATCACCATCCCTATGGATTCCTCCCAAAGGCCGTTGGAAACGTTTATAATCGCGTAGGACAGTAAAACGCCTGTGCAGGCGTATTTCAAGAAGTCCGCTGCGACGCCGGACCTTCCCGATGCCGATACGGCCTTGACCAATATCGTAAACCAGAAGAGTAAGAACGCTAAAAGCCCTAAAAAACCAATCTCAAAGAGCAGTTGCAGTAAAAGGTTGTGGGGGTTCGCCTGACCGTAAGAAGCGCCTTTAAAGTAGTGGTACGAGGGGGCCGCTTTGTCCCACCTCTCAAGATAACCGCCGTCTCTCGCCACGTGAGCTATCTTCTTCCACCCGTAGCCCCAACCTGTAACGGGTCTTTTCTTTATCATATCCACTGTGCCCGACCATATTGCGAACCTGTTATTCCAGCCCCGGTATTCGTTGGTAAGATAAGTGGACGGCGAGAGGAGCGTTTTATACCGGTCGTACATGTCGGGCTTGGCCTTGAGGAGCACGCCCCCGGCGACGAGGCATACGGCCGCGCCTATAACGAAGACTTTGAACCTCCTCGCCACAAGAGTGAGAACGGCCACGGAAAGGACTATGGCGACTATCTGCCCCCTGTGGTTATTCAATACGGAGAGTATAAACTCGGCAAAGAGGAAGCAGGTTATAAGATATTTTACCTTCAAACTCTCCCTCATGGAGTAAAGGTACGCCACGGCCAGCGGTATATAAAAGGTGGCGAAGAGCGAGTACCCCCTTGTGTATTTTTTATCCGTATAATCGAGCCAGTTGAGTATTACCTCGGGCCTGTTGTTGAATATTATAAGAAGCGTCAAGGCTGCGAAGCCGGCCAACAGGGCGTAGACAAGGGGTCGAACCTCTTCAAGGGACCTGTACTCGCAGATGATTATGAGGAAGATTACCACCTGGTAGGAGAGGTTTTTCCTTATGGCATGGAAACTCTCCAGCGCGTAGGGGCTTAAACCCGCGCTTAAGAGCGAGACGGCGGCGAGGATGATTAGGGCCTGAACGGTCCTGTCCCTGAAGTCAATACGGGTCCTACCTGAAAAGAGCCTTATAAGGAAAATGAGGAGGAGGAGAATGAAGGAGGTGTTACGCACACCGGCGAAATGCTGGAAGGGCTGAAAAAACAAAAAAACCGGCAGGAGTATCTTTATAATCCCGTACCCCTCAATAAAATTGTTAAATCTGTCAATGGCCCGCATGGTTTACCAGGTCCTGTAATATTTTCATGAAGAAAGGCCGGAGCGGCTGTCCGCGAACGCGGGAATAATCCTTAAAAGGACGTTAAAGACCTCTTCGGGCGTGATATCCTCAACGCACCTTCTGTGGCCGTACCTGCATTTATAAGGTGTCTTGAAGGTATGGGAGCAGGGCACGCAGTCGAGACCCTTTTTCTGGATGATAAAACTCCCGGGCCCGGTTGGCCTCTGGTCTTCCATATCAGAGGGCCCGGCTATATCTATTACGGGCACGCCGAGGGCGTCGGCCATGTACACAAGCCCCGTGTCAACGCCTATGACGAGGGAGAGGTTTTTTATTATCGCGGGGAGCTCGGAGAGCCTAAGGCTCCCGCAGAGGTTTTCCGCCCTCTCTTTCATGTCTACGGCGGCGATTATCTTTTCCGCGCCCCGCCTGTCTTCTCCGGACCCGAAGAAGATGAGGGTGGCCGGCGTTTTGTCCATTATCATTTCCGTTAATATGGCGAATCTTTGCGCGCCCCAGTCCTTCAACTTGTTGGCCGTTCCCGCCGCGATCCCGATAAACGGCCCTTTTCCTTTCACGTAATCATCAAACTCAACTCCGGGGGCCGAATATACCTCCTTTTCAATATCGCCGGCCCTGACCCCTAAGTGCTCAAGACATTTTAAATAGGTTTCTACGGACCGCCTTCCACGGTGGGCGACGTTATGGGTATTGATACCCATTAAAAGCCTTTGAGTCGTCCCGATAAAATCCGGCCTCACGGCGACCCTTAAGGGGATGCCGGCCCAGAAGGCGGCGAGCATGTTGGCGGAGTTGGGCATGAGTATGACCGCCGCCGACCATTTCATCCTCTTGAGCGTCATGGCGAAGGATATCTTTTTTAAAAGGCCCCTGGCAAGCTTACCATCAAAAACTATAACCTCGTCAATGTGGGGGTTGTACTCAAGGAGCGGCGCGCAAACAGGCTCCGCCACTACGCCGAGCCTCGCGGCGGGAAGCCGCTTTTTTATCTCCCTGAAGACAGGGCTCGTGGCTATCATATCCCCTATCTTGGCCGTCTGGAATACGAGGACGGAGTCCATTTTCCCAGAAGAAAACCTCGAGAGGATATAGACGAGGGGATAAGATAGATAGGCAAGGACCGCGTAAAACACCTTTACTCGCCGCCCTTTCCGGCTTTGATTAAAATGTACGTGGCTAAGTTCATATCAAAAGGTCCTCTCTTCCCACACCTAAACCTTACTC